>CAIKDL010000001.1 GCA_903826185.1 uncultured bacterium
AAGTGCCTTTTTGAGCACTTTTTCTTAAACTGTGGTTTTTGAATACGGCTTAAATGCTCACTTTTTTCGGATTGATTCAGATTAATTAGGATAAAAGTGCCTGTAAAGCCTCGTTTCGGACGTAAATCCGTAGAAATCTCTCAATTACCAGCCTCACCATTCTTTCGCTTCGCCTCTCTTTTTTCTTTGGTCCGTACCAGCTCAAGTAGGTCTTCTTCCCTCTCATAGCCTCTAAAACGCCCCTCTAGCATGCCCAAACGGTAAGTTGTGCCCTCCGTCATAAGTCGCCAATTTGTCTCCAGGAGCGTCTTCCTGAGAAGCTTCTCAAGCTCGTAGGTGCTTGCACGCCCCTCTCTATCCGGTCGCTTTTCATACACAACAAACGGAACAATCACGTCCTTGGTGATCTCGGGGTTCTTCAGCTGGAGTTTGATGTACCCGGCCTTCTCGAGAACAGGGGTGAGCAACTCTTCGAGTTCAATGATTTTCAGCTTCTTTAATTTTGCCACCTTGTCATAGGTATCCTTATGCTTCTTTTTCTCTTCTATTTCATCCATGAGCTTTGCTAGCCCTTTAATGTTCTCTTGGCCTTGGATAAATTCTTGGCCTTCTTTTTCTGTTAGGCAAAAGCGAGCACGATCTCTATCAAAGTTCGGATCTGGCTTATTCACCGTACGCTCTATCTCGCTCGTCTCCGTGTGGCCACATTTTGAGCAGGTGATGATGGTGGTGAACTTCTCATCGGCAGTTTTGTCTTCCTCTACAACTGCTGCACCGCACTTGGGACAAAGAGGTTTTTCTCGCCTGAATTCCTCACCATTGTCATAGAAAGCTCTGAGCGGAAAATGCTCTAGCGGACACTCGTAGAAAAATAGAATGCGATCGGGCTCCTTCAATCCTCCGCTATGGAGATGTTTTGAACCCACAAACATGAGCCGTCCGCAGGTCAAACAGTTTATATTCTCGGGAGCACTAGCGGCCTCAAAGAATCGGTCTCTTTGCTCGTCTCTCTCCATCCATTCCCTAATTGTCTGGTCTTTCTTGATATAACGGTCGCCCTTAATGAAATACATGTGCATACGACCAAAGGCATTGGCTGTGCGCAGCGCCTCCTTCTCATCAAATTTCTTATCCTTCTTGGTCCAGCCCTTCCTCAGATCCTCGACCGTCGGAGAATGTTGCTCCCACCAGCGGCAATGCTCGACCGTGTGCTTGTCGTACAAATCGGAATAATGCTGACGAGCACGAAGGGATGGCTCGATAGGAGTTTTGGTCTCCATAGGAAAAGTATGCCACAACCCGAACCATCTTCCTGCTTCCTGACGGTATATAGGGTTAGGAAACAGGAAGTTCTCTTAATGCTCGCTTTACCGTCCGATGATCCGGAGGAGGGAGCTTGATAACAAATGAAAATGGGATGCGTTTCTCTCTTTCTAACCCAGAGTGATGGCAGATAGTGTTCACACTATGCCAATTTTCAACATCTTTTTAATTTACACTATTTGCGCTTTAAATGCTTGTTTTTGTTTAAAAAGAAAAATAAATTCAGAATGATGATTAATTATTGATTACTGTACACATAGTATGCCGCCATATTCAAACAGATAACAAAAGCTATTATGCTTAACCAATAAATTGTTTCTATAAGAAATCTCTTGATGGTAATTTGTTCTGGGAATAGTGAATCCGCAAACCCAGAACCAGCGGCGAAACTAAGATTGGTAACTGATCTTGTTGAGTCAACCCATCTTTTAATACCTTCGCTTATTTTAGCAGGGCTGGATCGCGCTTTTAAAATCGCTAAAATGATAGCCGGAAGAAATGTTACTGTGTAAAAGATAAAAGATATAGCGTCAGATTCAATTACTTTTAATCCTCCGATAATAATTATAAGAAAGAATAGAAGCAGCCCGATCGTTA
>CAIKDL010000002.1 GCA_903826185.1 uncultured bacterium
CTATGAATTCACGGAGATGGAATTTGAGAGGAAAATACAGAATATAGAGTTCTGTACTAATTTATTTAGGTCACAAAATGGCTCTTATAAATCATTGCTTGAAGCAGACGCAGATGCTGCAAATCATGATGTTAAGCGTGCCGAAAAAAGGATATTAGAGCTACAGGACGACTTGGCCGGACAGGAAAGTATTATTAGAGCAGCAAAAAAAGTAATTCGAAAGTTCAGGGATACCGATAGGCTATTAAATAATAGACTACCTGGACGTCAAGAAAAAACAGAAGAGGAATTAAAGCGCATTGAAATTGCGAAACGATTCGTTTCTCAATGGGTTATTTCTTTAAAAAATGTTTTAGATGTGAATAATTGTAGTGAGCTTGCCAATGCGATTGGCAGCCAAAGAATGATATTAGGGCGGTGGGAAAATAAGAAAGCACTTCCAACAATCAGCTCTCTAAGAACAATTTCTAATAACAAAATTCAGTTTGGAAAATATGCAGGTACCAAGCTATATGAAATACAAACAACACCATCTCTAATCAATTTATTGAATCTTATCGAATATGTATAAGTAGCTTCAAAACTGCATATTACATCCTAGTAAGGCAACTAGTTATTATACAAAAGCCATCACGTGGCGTGAACGGCCAAATTTTTTGCTCAAGGTAGTTATACCAGTTTCTACCAAGCCCATCGACATATGAGATTAGTCTATCAATTATTTATCTCCGCATATACTGTTCGAATTACTGCAAGTGCTTCACTGCAGAGCGGCATTACAGGAACTCCTTCGCCTCGCATGCTCCCAAAATGAAAGTCTTCAGGCAACGCTGACCCAGTGGCCATAATAGAGAGCGGGAAGTGATGGGTGCTCTTCTTACGAAATTCGTAAAGTTGTTTGGTGATTAGTGTCAACCCCTCTGTGTTTACAAATTTTGGTTTGTTAGGATTCTGAGTAACCTTCACATGCCTCCTTAGGACAGCCAGCCCCTCCTGATCCTCATAAGGCTCTCCACTCTCTGGGTCCGTATACCGAAAGTACGATGTTAGTGCAGTTGATTCAAAAAAGCTGTATGCAGCATTTAAGAACGCCGACACCAACCATCGGAACTTGTTACGGTCTGTTTCTGACGAAAGTGAATCAAAGAAAAACTCACATTCTTTAACCTTGTCATCAAGATCAGGAACTGCACCTAAGTCCAATCGACTTAGCCAGTCATTCAGATCAAATGTTTCAGCACTAGACATAAGAAACCTAACTTTTGAATTAAGAGTGTAGATACTTCATTAAACGCTATCATTTCGTGCCGCCATCTTGTAACGACGCATAGCTGCTAACTTAGTGTCAGTGACAGCACGCACATATGTTTGAATATCCAGCCATTGAATAGTGGAAATGCGATTTGCCTTTGGTATGTGAATAGTAAATGTTTCTTGATCTTGTGACGGTGTCGGAATGTCGCGGAACAACAACCAATAGGCTTCTTTCTCGCTTTCCACATACTTAACAAGCATAG
>CAIKDL010000003.1 GCA_903826185.1 uncultured bacterium
ATGCCTCGTTCAGAAGTAGTTAAGGCTCTCTGGGTCTATATCAAGAAGAATAACCTCCAGGATCCTAAGAACAAGCGCAATATTAACGCCGATGAGAGTCTCAAGAAAGTCTTCGCTGGCAAAGCGGTCGTCAACATGTTCGAGATGACCAAGCTTGTTTCGGCTCATCTTTCTTAATCTATGTTAAAGAAGATCCTTGAACACAAGATCACTATAATTGTGGCGGTGGTGGTTTTTGTGATTGTGGTCGCTGGCGCGGCTTATTTTCTGTTGGCGCCACAGAAACATGTTCTAACCAGCACAACAGCACAGATCATGACTATTCACGAGACAGTTTCTGCTGATGGTAGAGTTGATTCCGATCAGCATGTATCCTTGGCTTTTCCCAAAAGTGGTCGAGTGGTAACGGTCAATGTCAAAGTCGGTGACGTAGTTAAGGCTGGACAAGTTTTGGCTGCTCTGGACTCTAGTCAGCTTACAGCTTCTCTCTCTGGTGCCAAAGCTGATGTGCTTTCTGCACAAGCAAATCTGGCCGCTCTCAAGAGGGGAGCCACTGTTCCCACGGTCAATGTCTACAATCAAAATATATCAACAGCGAAATTGGCTCTGTCGACGGCTGTGCGCGATTCTTACTTAAAGATACAAGATGTTTTTTCGAATAAGATCAGCAGCTTCTTCACCAATAACTCCAGTGCCAATCCTTCCATAACGATCCCGACCGATACTTTCCAGACGACGAACAGCATTAACGCTGCTCGTGTCGATATGTCCGGCCGTCTATCGGTGTGGAATTCTCTCATTCAATTAAGTCCAACATCAGACAAAACTTTGTCAGAAGCCTCGAACGATATAGCCGCAACCAAAAAGTTCCTTGATTATCTTTCTCAAGCCACGAATCGACTGACGGTTGCCAACTCCGGACTATCACAGAGTTCTATAGACGCTTATGTGTCAGCCGTCAACGGTGCCGCCACAGAAGCCAATGCTGCAGAGTCGCAATTCAATGCTGCTGTACAGGCCTATAAAACCTCTGGAGACCAATTGGCAGTGGTACAAGCCTCGAGCACGCCGGAAGCCTTGGAAATCGCACAAGCGACTCTGACTAAGGCTGAAGCCAACGTCACATCCATACAAAGCCAGATAAATGATACGACACTCGTGGCACCATTCGATGGCACTGTGGCCAGTGTTAATCCTAGAATTGGTGAGAATTTTTCTGCCAGCATCACCGCCATAGACATGATCAGTCCAGGTGCTTACAAGATAGACATTATGATCCCGGAAAACCAAATAGCCATGGTATCCGTAGGGGATCGAGCAAGCATACGCTTCACTGCTTATGGCACAGATTTGGTTGCCACTGGTACGGTGACCTCCATAGACCTTTCTGAAACAGTCACGAACGGCGTCGGCGCTTATAAGGCCACAGTATATCTCAATGATTCCAATCCACGCATCAGAACGGATATGGTCGCCAATGTCACAGTAAATGGTAGGTCAGTTTCTGACGTCATAGCTGTTCCAGCAAGCTCGATTATTACAAGACCAGACGGATCTTATGTCTTGGTCGTGAAAGATGATTATTCTTACACAGAACGCAAAGTGACAGTCGGTACATCCGATGGTAATTGGACGGAGATAACGTCAGGCTTGAAGGCAGGGGATAAGGTTGCCACATTTGGTAATACCGGGATATAAAGAACGATATAATCTTATTTATCACTATGAATAATCAACAGAAAAAACTGGAAGAAGAGTTGCAGAGCGTCAAGAACGAGTTGGTTCGCGACGAGGAACGCATAGTCGCTGATGAAACGAAGATCGCTTCGGAAGAAAAAGAGATTCGCAAGCTGAAGATGTCTATACGTGGAATCTTGGCTGGTGTTCTTATTTTGGTCGCGATCGCCGGTGCCGTCATTGCTTATCTGGCGTATTCCAATCGCAGCGTCTTTATAGAAAAATCTGATATAGAAGCTCCTGAAGTCAGTTTGGCTGCTACGGCGCCAGGTATATTGAATGAGATGATGGTCAAGGGTGGTGACACGGTTTCTGCAAATCAGGTCGTGGCTCGCGTTGGCGATCAATTGATAAAAACCAAGATGGCCGGGATCATCACTAAAGCCAATGATACTGTTGGTCAATCATACGCTGCTGGTCAAACAGTTGTGGCTATGATAAATCCAGCACAACTCCGCGTAGTTGGACATTTGGATGAAAACAAAGGCCTGGACCGCATCGTTGTTGGACAATATGTTTCTTTCACGGTTGATGCTTTCGGCTCAAAAGAATATGGCGGCATAGTGGACGAGATCAGTCCAGAAGCTCGCTCGGGAGATGTGGTTTTCACCATTTCAGATCAGCGCCAGGAGCAAGTCTTTGATGTGAAAGTGCGTTTCGACACCACTCGCTATCCTGAACTCAAGGACGGTATGTCAGCGAGAATCTGGATAGCAATAAAATGAAGGAAAAATCTTTGCGTTGGATGGTTCTGCTCACTGTCATAGTCGGCACATTTTTGGGCCGTCTAGATCAGACCATCGTCAACCTGGCCATACCGAAAGTCATCAATAGCTTCGGCATTACGGTCACCGCGGCTTCTTGGATCGTGACGGCTTATATCATTGCTAATGCTGTTTTCGTGCCGGTTTGGGGAAAGCTCGGTGATACTATCGGTCGAAAAAAGATATATATCTTTGGTTTTTCGGTTTTTATATTAGGCTCTATTTTGGCGGGGTTATCATGG
>CAIKDL010000004.1 GCA_903826185.1 uncultured bacterium
AAATGCTCCCGAGTGGCCAATGTCTGGAGACGGACCAGTTTCACAATATCTCGCGCCGAGAACTTATCGGGCAAAGCTTGACCATCGCGGTCAAGGCCCATGAGACCATTGTCTGGTAGCCCGGGAATCTCCTCTTGATCATTCAATATCGCCGTCAAGGTTTGGACAAAAGTCATGACTCTCCTCCTATAATGTTCATTGTTCTCCAAAAATGTACTATCGTGGGGCTTGAAAGTCAAATGTGTGTACCTAAAAAAACGCTGCTGTAAGCACATGTTTTTTGTGTACATCGGTACTTTGACCGGATTTCGGTCAAAGTACCGACCCCGCCATACCCCTGTAGTCGCGTGGCCGTTTATGGCCGCCCGTGGCAGCGGCCGCCAAAGCGACTCACCAAAAAATCGGGCAACTTTGCATACGAAAAACGCCCCACCTTACGGCGGAGCGCTTTTCTCGTCGCGGGCATAACAGCGGGAAATCCCCGCGATGACTATGCGCGGCTTACGTTCTTGGCAGAAGGGCCCTTTTGGCCATCAACTACTTCGAAGGTAACGGCGTCACCGATATTGAGTTCGGTAAACGAAACGCCAGACAAATCGTTTGAGTGGAAGAAGAGGTCCTTCACTTCGCCTTCGCGAGCAATGAAGCCAAATCCCTTATCAGAAACGAGAGTTTTGATTGTTCCTTTCATGAGAATGAAATTAGATATAAATTTGAAGAAAATTCGACAACGCTTTCTTGAATACAAGAATAACACATTCGATATTAATTTGTCAATACGAGCCAAAAACCCAAAAATCTAGTAAAGTAATAGCAGATCTGTACGGAAATATCGGTGATCCCTCGGCCTGACCGTCTTCTGGCGGCTTCCTGGCACGAGACGAGACCATCGCGGTCCATAGAGCGAGATGGCCAAGCCAGCGCTTCTCCTCCATCGAAGCTCCGGGACAGAATGCGGTAGAAGTACCAGACTCATGAGACCCCATCTGTCCCGGGGTCTTTTTTATCGGCGGCATTTATTTTTTTGTCACAATCCGTGTTAAAATCTCGTTATGATCACTTATTTCCAATCACTTCTGCTTGGCGCCTTACAAGGCGTCACTGAGCTATTCCCTATTTCTAGCTTGGGTCACAGTGTTATTTTGCCGAAGATTCTCGGTTGGAGTATCGACCAGCACGCAAACTTCTTCCTTATTTTTCTTGTTGCAACGCATCTGGCGACAGCCTTAGTTCTTTTGGGATTCTTCTTCAAAGATTGGGTGCTAATAGTAAGGGGTGTAATAAGATCCATCAAAGCAAGAAAAATAGATAGCTCCGATACATATGCCAAACTAGGTTGGTTGATAATCGTCAGCAGTATCCCGGCTGGTATCCTCGGCCTCCTCTTGGAAGACAAGCTCAAGCAGCTTTTTGCTTCTCCGCAAATAGCTGCTTTTTTTCTTATATTGAATGGGTTCTTGCTATACAGCGCAGAAATGCTGAGGAAAAAATCTGAACAGACAAACACTTCGACTGGTGTCAAAGCCACTACTGACGATGTTCAAATAGCTCAAATGTCATGGGCTGGATCAGTGAAAGTCGGTTTTGCCCAATGTTTGGCTCTGATTCCTGGATTCTCCAGAACAGGATCTACCATTGGTGGAGGATTACTGGTTGGTCTTAGTCATGAGAATGCCGCGCGATTCTCTTTCTTGCTGGCCACACCGATCATTCTGGCGGCCTCGCTTTTGAAATTGCCTGAGCTGGTGTCAGCTGGAAATGTTGGCGCTATCGGTCCGATCCTCACAG
>CAIKDL010000005.1 GCA_903826185.1 uncultured bacterium
TCCAACAAAGAGTGATGCAACAACTAACGGTGTTGTAACTTACAAGTTCATCGTCGGAACAACTGATGGTTCATACCAAGCTGTTGTTGATTTCCCACAACTTGATAGTGCAGCAACTGGTCAGTCTTCTCAGACTGTTGCATACTCAGTGTCTGACAACTCTACTTCATTGAACGATGTTCTTAAGGGAATTGTTTCTCTTATCGCATCAATCAATAAGCAGATTGCAGCACTTGCAAAGCTTGTTGCTCCAGCAAAGAAGAAGTAATAATTTGATGGGTCAGTTAGAAAACCTCAAAAAAGATCTCTACGCGCTAGCCAATAAAGAAAAGGCAACTCTTTTGTCTGGTTTTTTCAAAACAGCACCAGGTCAATATGGTGCTGGTGATGTTTTTATTGGCGTAATGGTTCCGGAGCAGCGCAAAGTCGCCAAGGAATATCATGATCTGCCACTTACTGACGTTGTAAGATTATTGCATTCAAAAGAACACGAATATAGGCTTACGGCTCTCATTATCTTAGCTGATCAATATAGTTGTGCACACTGGTCTGTGAAAAATAAAATCTACGATATTTATTTAGCCAATACCAAGTGGATCAATAATTGGGATTTAGTAGATCTGAGCGCACCCAGGATCGTCGGCGATTTTTTGGTTAACAGAAACAAAAAGCCGCTGACTAAACTGGCTCACTCCAAAGATCTTTGGGAAAGACGCATTGCTATCATATCTACACTCGCTTTCATAAAAGAAAGAGAATATGCGGAGACTTTTCGTATTGCCAAGATTCTACTCAAAGACGATCACGATCTTATTCATAAGGCGGTTGGTTGGATGCTCCGCGAAGTTGGCAAGAGATGTGGCCACGAAGACAACGATGCTCTAGGTCAAGTCATTCTCACGAAGTTCCTAGATAAATATTATACGAAGATGCCGAGGACTATGCTTAGATATGCCATAGAAAGACTTTCGCCGTCGCAAAAGAGGAAATATATGAAGAAGTAGTGTATACTATGGCTTATGGCAAAAAGAGCAAGTCAAGATATAAAAAATAAGACGTCGCGTTCTCGCAAGACCAAGAAGCGTATTGCAGCCAAGAATGCCCGTTATTATCAAAAATAGACGATATTTAAACGCGCGGTTTCCTTGACAGGTGTTTTTGTATAGTGTATTATTGTCGGCAATGCAAGGGAAACACTTCAGAAATGGTAGCGCATCATCAACCCACCGCTCAGGTGGGCATGTTTTTCGTGCCAAGCCAAGCTTCGGTGGTCGTGGTGGTAAACCATCTTTCAATCGTGGCAGCAAGCCCGGCGGTAGTCGAGGTGGTTACGGTGGCAATCGCGGTGGCGGCAGAGGAGGTTTCCGTGGTAGCCGATTTGGTCAGCAGTTCATGGATGTCTCGAAATTCGTCAACAAAGCCGTCATTACTGAAGAGACAACTCATTTCAAACCAGAACACAATTTTACTGATTTCAAGATAGATGAAAAGATCAAGGTCAATATTTTGCAAAAAGGGTACAACGAGCCTACTCCTATTCAAGACAAGGTTATCCCTCATATTTTGGCCAACCAAGACGTTGTTGGCGTAGCCAATACTGGTACTGGTAAAACAGCGGCATTTCTTATCCCTCTCATCGATAAGGTTATGAAAAATCGCACAGAAAAGATTCTGATCATGGTGCCGACGCGTGAATTGGCTACTCAGATCGATGATGAGTTCAGGGTATTCTCTCGTATGTTGTCGATGTTCTCTGTTTGTTGCGTTGGAGGTGCGCCTATTGGACGACAGTTGGCGAATCTGCGTCGCACTAACAATTTCATCATCGGTACGCCGGGCAGGCTCAAAGACCTGGAAGAGAGGAAAGCTTTGAATCTTTCACAATTCAAGACTGTCGTTTTGGACGAAGCTGATCGTATGCTTGATATGGGATTTATTCATGATATGAAGTACATGATTTCTAAGATGCCAGCCGAGCGCCAAACACTTTTCTTCTCAGCTACCATGTCTGGCGACATACAGAATCTAGTGAAAAGCTTCTTGCGCAATCCGGTTTCTATTTCAGTGAAGACTGGTGACACGGCCAAAAGTGTTGATCAGGATATTGTCCGCGTAGGTCCGCGCAACAAGGTTGATGTTCTTCAGGATCTTCTAAGACAAACCGATTTTTCTAGAGTGCTCATCTTCGGCAAGACCAAACACGGTGTTGAACGTCTCAAAGATGCCTTGGTGGCTCGTGGATTCAAGTCCGAGTCTATACATGGTAATAAGAATCAATCCAAACGCCAAAGAGCACTTGATCTTTTCAAAGCCAATCATCTCCAGGTCTTGGTCGCTACAGATGTTGCTGCTCGTGGTATAGACGTTTCTGATATTAGTCATGTTATCAACTACGATCTACCAGCTACTTATGAAGATTATATACATCGCATCGGTCGTACCGGCCGTGCTGGTAAGAAGGGAAAGGCTATTACTTTTATAGATTAATTACCATAAATGGTGATATAATATCACCATGATTATACCCAATACTGAACAACGCTTAGGTCGTCATACCTGGCTGCTACTTTTGTCTAAGAAGACGACTACAGCCGTAATACTTCTATTATTAGCAGTAATCTTAGGTTCGGCTAAGGATTTTATAGGAAAGGGATTGTCAGGTGGAGCGGCTAGTCACACCATTTCTTCCATGGTGTCTTTTGTGGCAGTCGTCATACTGATTATCGCCGTCATAATGTTCATCGTCGGCTATATCATAGCTCGACTGCAATATCGCAATTACTCTTTCACTATGGAAGAGTTTGATCTCAAATTAAAGAGTGGTATTTTCAATATCAAAGAAGTTTCCATCCCTTATCGCCAAATACAAGGAGTTAATGTGATGCAATCTCTAGCTTATAGAATGTTTGGAGTCAGTAGACTTGTTTTGACGACCGCTGGTACTGAGGACGCAAAGGCTGGTACAGACAGCGACACAATATTCGACCCGATAGATGCGGACATAGCCGAAGAAGTTCGGGTTATGTTGCAAAGACGTATTGGTGTACAGGTTGTGGAAGGTGAAAAATCAGCTGATAAAGATCCTGATTTGGTCGATACTAGGTCAGTCAATAATAAGATATAAAAACAATGATGCGTTATATAAAAAATAAATATGTGATTGTGGCTGTGGTTATAGTGGTCATTGCGATCTTATATCTCATAATGCGCGGAGGTAGCTCTGCTGCCATAGAATCATCGCCGGTAACCCTTGGTAATGTTGTAGAAAAAGTTAGTGTGACAGGGAAAATATCTCCATCCAACAAAGCCGATCTGTCATTTGATGTTAGTGGATCAATTTCACATATATATGTGAAAGTTGGTGATCAGGTGAAAAAAGGCGATGTCTTGGCGTCTCTAGGTAACGCCGATGCCATTGCTTCTTTGGCCTCAGCTCAGGCTAAACTAGATGACATTAAGCGAGTTTTGCGTCCAGAAGAGCTACGAGTTGAACAAGCCAAAGTGGATTCTGCTCGTGTGGCATTACAAAATGCCAAGACTAACGCTGTTAATGCCTCTCGCAACGGATACGTTCAAGCTCAAGGTGCCATAGTCAATTATGCCGACATATTCTTTTTGAATCCACAGAGCTCCAATCCTATAATAAAGATAAATACACAATCTGGCACAAGGGAAACTGTCATAGAACAAGAACGCGTAGTCGCTGGTGATCAATTAAAAAAATGGAAGAATGATCTAGACAATGCCTCGAGTACAGACGATGTTGGTTTACTGCTTGCCAATTCTAATGGATACCTTTCCAACCTTAAGTCTTTTGCTGATGATCTTTCATCGATAGTGAATGGTTTGAATCCAGGCAATTCAGGTTTGCCACAATTGGCTATAGATAGTTATGTTGCTACCATAAATACTTGCTTGAGCACGTTGAATCAATCTATAACTTCCGTATCCGGAGCTGAGACTTCTTTGGAACAAGCACAGACCACTTATAGTGAGGCTTCCTCCAATTTTACCCTAAAGACTTCTGGTTCATCGGCTGAGACGATAAGATCACAACAAGCTGCGGTGGATTCGCTCATGGCCGTAGTAGCAAAGGGAAGTATTCGCTCACCACTTGATGGCGTTGTTACTCGTGTTGATCCTCACGAAGGAGAATATGCCGCACCTGGCATATCTGGTTTTTCTGTCCAGAGCGACGGTGCATATAAGATAGAGGCTTATGTGCCAGAAGCTGATATAGCCAAGGTTGCCGTAGGTAATCATGCTGACGTGACTTTGGATGCATATGGTTCCGATACTATCTTTGCCGCCACAGTGACGCTTATGGATCCAGCCGAAACAGTCCTTGAGGGTGTGCCGACCTATAAGGTTACTTTGGGATTCAATCAGAAAGACGCTCGCATCCGTTCCGGTATGACGGCTAATACTGATATCCTGACCCACGAACATAACGGAGTTTTATATGTTCCAACTAGGGCCATTATCATAAATAGCGATGGAACCAGATCTGTTAGAGTATTGAACAAAGATGGCAAGACTTTTGTTTCTGTGCCAGTCACTATCGGGCTTAAGAGCTCGAATGGCACCACGGAAATAGCGACTGGATTGGCAGAAGGCCAGAAAGCTGTGACTTACACGAAGTAATGAACATTATAGAAGTAAAAAATCTGAAGAAGTCTTACCATGATGGTGAGACAGAGACGAGGGCTCTGGACGGAGTGACTTTTTCTGTACGTAAAGGAGAATTTTTGTCGATAATGGGACCGTCTGGTAGTGGCAAGTCCACACTTTTGCATGTGCTCGGAATGCTCGATGACCCGACTAGTGGTCAATTTATCTTTGATGGGAAAGATATCGGATCTTATTCACGTGATGAATTGGCCGTTCTCCGAAACCAGAAAATAGGTTTTGTCTTTCAATCTTTCAATCTCTTACCACGTACGTCTGTTTTGGAAAATGCCAAGCTGCCACTAGTTTACTCCGACGTTCCTGAACGCGAATGGAATACTCGCGCCAAAGCCGTAGTAGAATCTGTTGGGCTTGGACATCGTCTCTACCATCAACCATCAGAACTTTCCGGAGGAGAGAAACAACGCCTGGCTATCGCTCGCGCGCTCATAAACAATCCAGAAGTTATATTTGCCGATGAGCCGACCGGAAACCTTGATTCCAAATCTGGCAAAAATGTCATGTCCATAATCCAGAAACTCAATGAAGAGCAGGGAAGGACGATCATATTGATCACTCACGAGACTTCGACTGCCGAACACGCTGAACGCATCATAAGACTTATGGATGGGGTCATCGAAAGCGATCAGCCGGTCAAGAATCGCATGTCAGCTAACGCCGAATACGTGAAATAATTTTTGCGCAAATCTTTATGACCATTCGACACAGATTTACAACAGCCTTACGAGGACTCACGACCAATAGATCCAGGTCTTTTTTAACTATACTTGGCATTGTCATTGGTATTACAGCTATCATGTTGGTGGTCTCTCTTGGTGCTGGTGCACAAAATCTTATCTTGGGGCAAGTCCAAGGCCTTGGTACAAATACCATAGCGATCATTCCTGGTCGCGAACCGACTGGTCCGTCAGATACGGCGCAGCTGTATGGTGATTCATTGAAAGAAAAAGACATTGTCGCTCTACAAAATAAGTCCAATGTCCCAGGCCTGAAATCTATAATGCCAACAGTGCTTGGCGCTGATACCGCTTCTTACGGTTCAAACACCTACCAAGTCAGCATATTCGGAGCAACGGATCTGATGGCCAGCATATTTGATCTGAATCCCAAGTACGGCTCTTTCTTCACCCAAGACGACGTAGTTTCTAGTAATGACGTAGTAGTGGTCGGTTCCAAGGTTGTCGAACATCTTTTTGATAATGCCGA
>CAIKDL010000006.1 GCA_903826185.1 uncultured bacterium
CCTAACGTTGTCGCTTCAGTCCGTCTGGTACGGGGTAGTGACGTTTGTGCCAAATCTTATTTTGGCCCTGATCGTCTTTGCAATCGGCTGGGTCTTGGCCGCTCTTATAGAAAAGCTTGTCGAGAGCCTTTTCAAGTCGCTCAAGGTTGACGCGGCTTTGAAGAGCGCCGGTCTCGAAGATGTCGTCAAGAGAGCCGGGCACAATCTTAATTCTGGTTTGTTCGTAGGTTCCTTGGTTAAATGGTTCGTCATCGTCGTCTTCCTGATGGCCGCCTTCGATACCCTTGGTCTTCAGCAAGTCACCAGTTTCCTTCGTGAAGTCGTCAATTATCTTCCACAGGTCATTATCGCAGTTCTCATCCTGATGGTTGCAGTAGTTGTTGCTAACACCATGCAGAAGGTTGTCGTCGCCAGCTCGCGCGCAGCTCATATTCAGTCAGCTGAATTGTTGGGTCGTATCACCAAGTGGGCTATCTGGATCTTTGCTTTGCTCACCGCCTTGTTCAACCTTGGCGTTGCCCCTGCTTTGATTCAGACCGTCATCACTGCTGTATTTGCTGGTGGTGCTTTGGCTATCGGTTTGGCCTTTGGTTTGGGTGGCAAGGATGCAGCCCAGAAGCTCATCGACAAGACCATGCATAGTCTCGGAGAATAGTCGCTAAAGTTAAAAAGTTACAAGTTAGAAAGTTCATAAAGTCTGGATTATCCGGACTTTATGGACTTTTAACTTTCTAAACTTTTAAACTTATGCCCATCTTATCCCCAGAACCAATAGCCTATTGACTTATATATGGCTGTGCGTATACTGTTCACTACCGAATGTTAATAAAGATAAACCACACAAATAAGCGGCCATAGCCACACTCCAGTGATGGGGCGTGACACGTAGCCGCTAAATAGAGCGGTTTTTCTTTTGTAACGGATGCACGACTGTAATTTGAAAATTTCATACCGTCCCGATGAGCCGTAAGGCGACATCGGGAAAAATCAAGTAAGGTCTGCTATCGTCTGTAGTACAGATGAGCGGCAGACGGTCTATCAAGCTCGGGTCGAGTTTGATAGACAGTGATGTAGGTAAAGTCGTCGCATTCTTCTAAACAGGGAATGTGGCGCAAAGTTCTGTTGTCGCTTGTAGGCGACTTCAGGATTAACATAAGCGGTTTTTAGATTTCCTAATAGGAAATTTAAAGGGCGTATGGTGGATGCCTTGGCTTCTTGAAGGCGATGAAGGACGCGGCGTGGCGGCGATACGTTTCGGGGAGGTGCCGAGCAACCTTTGATCCGAAAATGTCCGAATGGGGAAACCCCATATGATGAACTCATATGACCGACGCAATTTATTGCGCGGAGCGTACCCTGGGAAGTAAAACATTTCAGTACCAGGAGGAAAATAAACAAACATGCATTTCGTCAGTAGCGGCGAGCGAACGCGAAGACAGTCTAAACTTAATCTAAATCGTAGGGCGGATTTCGCCCTTTCCGACGCAAGTCGGAATGGCGTGAAAACGCTTTGCGATTTAGATTGAGGGTTGCAAGGTGGAGACGTGCTATTTATAGCAGAGGAGTCACAAAATCATTTGTTAGTCGAATCGTCTGGAAAGACGAGCCCCAGAGGGTGATAGCCCCTTAGACAAAAATAAATGATCTTCTTTGTTTCCATTCTTAAGTACCCCGGGACACGAATAGCTCGGGGGAATCCGCCGGAACTAACCGGCAAGACTAAATACTTCAGAAGACCGATAGTGAACAAGTACCGTGAGGGAAAGGTGAAAAGCAGCCCGGAAGGGCGGTGAAATAGATCTGAAACCATATGCCTACAAGGAGTCG
>CAIKDL010000007.1 GCA_903826185.1 uncultured bacterium
ATCTCTTTTTATATTTTTCATGTATGCTTCTACTCCACCCCAATAAGAAATTGGATTATAGTGTTGATGCCCTTGGAACTCAATAACAGTATTTATTTTAGGTATATAAAAATCAAATGGTAACTCATATGTACATTTACAATCAGAAAACTTGTATTGTGTCAAATAATCTATACTATTATTTTGTAGGAATATTTCTATTTTACGTTCTCCTTTAGACATTCTACATTTTGGACATCCTTTTCCGTGCAAATGGTCATGTGGTTTTTGTAGAAACTCACCGTGTCTAGTACAAATTATTTTAATTTTTGTATTTCTATCAACATATTCATTAGAATAAATATATTTATTATTATGAACTTTATTTGCCATTTCTATGAATTGTTCTTTAGATTTTGTTAATCTTTTAACTAATTTATCTTTCGCACAAAGTTTGCATCCTTTCTCCGAGAGATGTGAGTTTGGTGTTTGTATAAACTCCCCATGCTTTGGACAAATTATTTTAATTTTACTTATAGAATTAATATATACGTCATTATAAATGTAAAAATTATTATGAATTTTATTTGCCTTTTCAACGAATTGATTATTAGTTAATTTTACTGGCATACTATATTATACTGCAATTTCAGTGTGATACACCATATTTTTATTGACATTCAATAACATACACTATACTACCACTATGAAAAATACCATCGGAGTTGTCATCGGACTCTACACCTACAACGGATACCGTGTCAACCGTGTGCTGCTGCATAGCGGTGCCGAGGTCTACGTCAGGGACGACGACCATCAGCCTGTTGTGGTGCTGGACACCAACGACCTTCAGACCATCAAGATAATGATCGACGGGGAGCTTCGTAGCCCCTGGATGATCGGCTAAACCCATTCAACCCAAGGAGTAACATATGACCGCATCCATTCTCATGCTCATCGGAGTCTGCCTCTTCGCCGCTGGTGCCGGGGTAGGAATCATCAATACCATCTGTGTGTTCAAGAGTGATAGTTGGGGCGACCATCCCCGGTTCTTCCTCATTCATATCATGTGCATTGCTGGTGCATACATTGGTGGTCTGATGCTGGTCGGTGGCTTCATCTGGTTCCTCGTCCAGTGGGGCGTGGACCGCTCCCGCCAGCCGCTACAACCCGAGAAGCCAGCGGCTGAACAGGTGCTTGACAAGGGGCGATAAGCGGCTAGGATAGAGGCTCACGCAGGATGCGGAGCCTGCTCCAGAAACCAGCATCCACGCTGGCGACTGTGACCAAGAACTAAAAGCCGCCGAAAGCCCCTGATCACCCGGTCGGGGGTCTTTCGTTTAGAAAGTCACCTATTGCAATTTCTATTCCAGTTGCTAGAATGGAACTATAAGGAAACAAAACTATGTCAAAAGAGTCTTTTAAGATCGTTTTCACCACTTCGACTGGAAATGTTGTTGAGGAAAACGTCATTTTCGAGTGCAACTTCCCCCATCTTGCGGTCGAGCAATATGCCGCTCGCACCGTTCTTGATGGTGGCTTGCTCGGAGCTAAGGTCTATCCCGGCTCTCCCCTGCCTCTTGTCGAAATCGGCAACAGTGGCAAAGTAGCTTCTGCTAAGGCAAAGGGCTGTGCATGTGGTCGCTGTGGCACCAAGCCACCAGCGAAGCCAGCCGAGTCCAAGCTGTTCAACGGCTACACCGAGGCTGTATCCAAGGGTCCGACCGCTGGCAAGTTCTTCACCGAGAACTCAGGTTGGATCGAGGCGGTGACCTGGGAAAACTTCGCTGGTGGCAGCATCGGCATCCATTTCCGCAATGGCGGCAAGATGATCTACGCTGCGTCCTACGACGACTTCGAAGCTTTCCGCCTGTGGACCGACAATGGCGGGTCGGCAGGAAGATATTACAATGCCAATGTCAAGGGCATCATGGAAGTGATCGACCTCTGAACAATCGAGTAGCTTAGTCGCCCATCTTCCGCAGACTGCTACACAAGCAACCCTGGCAATAGCTGGGGTTGCTTCGTTTCGTAGGTGTATCACTCAAGCCCCGGTATGCGGTGTGTCAGACAGTTCAAAAACAGGTCCAGCCGATTCTTCTTGTGTTTTTGTTTCTTCTGATAAGCTTACGAGCATGAGCAACCCCGACCTCGACATCACCGAACCCATCGACAACGATGTGCTGGATCCGGTTCTCCCCGACGACGCGATGGCTGGCGTTCCCGACGAGGACGAGAACGTCGAGCAGGACCAGTTCATGTCCGATGCCGAGGCAGATGGGGATGCTCTGGCATCTGCGGGATGGGGAACCAATGAAGATTACAACGGGGGTTGCTCCGACTCTGAGTGAGATTTATCCATAATCTTCATCTATTCCGTATAAATATGTATGGAGGACGAAGACTATGGATATGTCTCTATGTAACAAGTGCGGTCAAGTAAAACCTGCAAGTCAGTTCTATCATGACAAAAACAGAAAATGTGGCTTGACAAGATGGTGTATATCATGTATGAAAGAGCAGAACAACGAATGGAAAAAGGAAAGTCAAGATAGAGTAAAGACTTACATGAAAGAGTACAGAGAAGAGAATCACGAAAAACTATTAAAACAAGCCAAAGAATATAAGAAAATTAACGCTGATAGTGTTAATAAAAAAGCAAAAGAATATAAGAAAAAGAACATTGAAAAAG
>CAIKDL010000008.1 GCA_903826185.1 uncultured bacterium
CACCTTTGTCGGTATGACGCTACCACTAGCGATTGTGTCTGTATTAAATGGTTTCCAGCCAGTCTTCTTGTTTGCATATGGGGTAATCATTACATTATTCCTGCCAAAGCTTGGTAAGGAAAATTTATCCAAGAAACAGGTGGTTCAAAAAGTCTTGGCTATCCTGGTTATATTTATAGGCACGTTCGTATTGTTCAAATAACCACCATGCTCTATCTCTATCACGGCACGAATACGCAGATTTCCGCCAACAAAGCTCGAGCGCTTGTGAAGTCTTTGCGTGCCAAGCGTCTGGACGCGAACTTTGCGGAGATAAGCGCGGACAATTGGAGCGCCTCACTCATACAAGAGCATGCTGGCGGCCAAGGACTTTTTTCAGCGAAGTACATAATATTGTTGGACAGGGTTACAGAGAACGCTGAGGCGAAAGATGAGATCGCCAAGCTTGCTGACATGATGAAAGAATCGGACAACATCTTCATTGTCTTGGAAGGGAAGCTGAATGCTGAACTCAAGAAGTCTCTGGAAAAGTATGCCGAAAAAACTGAGGTGAGTGATACAGAAAAAGTTGCCGCGAAGTATGAATTCAATATCTTCGCGCTCGGCGATGCACTCGGCGCCCGCGACCCGATGCGGTCTTGGGCGATATATAGGCAAGCCGTTGACCTGGGCAATGAGGTTGAAGCGATTGTCGGTACTTTGTTTTGGCAAGTGAAGTCAATCATAGTTGCCGCCGATGCTCCAAGTGCTGCAGCCTCCGGCCTGAGCCCGTTTGTCTTCAGTAAGTCGAAAAAGTACGCTGGTAATTATTCAAAAAAAGAACTTTCCGCGCTGCTTGGCGAGCTCATAACCATATATCATGATGGTCACAGGGGAGTGACGGATATGGAAACAGCTATCGAAAAGCTTTTACTCGGTTTGCGTTAGAGGCCATTTCTATGGCATTATTGTTCAATCGCGTCTTTATAAGATGGCGAACGATTTGAGAATCGCGCAAATTTGCGCCCATAGAAGCCGTGTTTGAAAATTATATACATTTGCGCCCATAGAAGCCGTGTCATCGTCTTCTGTGGGTATATGCGCCCATAGCTCAGCCCGGTAGAGCACCTGCCTTTTAAGCAGAGGGTCGCTGGTTCGAATCCAGCTGGGCGCACATTTGACATATTGCCATAGAATATGTTATAATCTATGTTAGGCACATTCGTGCAAACCTTATGTAACAGGTTAAGTTACATCACAGGAGATCGTTGAAATGATAGCAACACAAAATGGTAAACAGCCGCCGGTAGAATTTGCGGACCGGGGCGTATTCCTGGACGTACTACACGGTATGCGGGAGGGTGGTTTCGGTATGTTCTCTCAGGTCGCAATTAGTACCGAGGACTTGCCTTACCGCGATCCAGAAAAACAAGCGCGGATTACCGAGCAGTTCTACTGGGCCGAGGGGAAGCAGTTGATCATCAAACTCAGTTGCCGCGAGCATACAGAGCAAGATGGTGGACAGCCGCGTCTGTGGAGCCAGTGGAACGTGGACGTTTACCTCGGCTTCATTCGTTCATGGGATGGTTTGGTTGACTTGGCTCCAGGCGGGGACGTGAACAGGATCCCGTTCTTCAATACGGGACATCAGCAAGCCTTTGCTCCGGAGGGGCTTGTCTGTTGTGGAGGCAGTTACAGCGGAATAGAAAAGTTGGTTGAAGCCAACTTCTATTTCAACTCACGAATCGAATACGTGAGTCCTGTCTGTATCGTCAGTGCGGCTGTCGCGATCAAAAACATGACGAGCAAGTATCTCCGTCCGCTACCGTTCGCCGAACTATGGGTTCACTCGTTTCCGCCGTCGTATCACTTCCCAGAATGTGAAGAGTTGTTCTGGAGTTGGTTCGATAAGCGGAACCTTCGTTCCCTCGTGACTCGTCCGCACGGTTCGCCAGGATTGAAACGGTAAAATCAGTCAGGACCAGGTAGTTAATTTGGCCCCGTAGAAGAGCCCTTGCTCAACTACGGGGCTTTTCTATTTCTATTAAAAATTTCCTCACCTTGCGCTATATGCTTTTGTGTGTTACGGTTCGAAAAGAAAAAGGAGAAGTGCGACCATGTCAAAATCAAATAGAGTTGTTAGGCTCGGTGCGGTTATGCTACTTCAGCAAGATGTTCGTAATTTCGAGCTTCTGCCGTACAAAGGTACCGTGCGCGCCACGACCTTTCAGCCACACAAACCATACCGCCAATTGCCGGGTACCGATCGTGTTGTCAGGGTTTGGGAGTATTGTCCTCCAGGCCAGCACGAATATCGGCGGTGTACTCGAGAGGAAATTGTGCGGTTTGAGAAATTGCTCGGCGAGTGGCAAACCATCGGGTTCATCATTCACCGCACCCTCGGAGAAGTGTGTTGCAATGATTCGGACATCTCCGAGACGCGGGCGCTTTCTACGGATGATGTGGCACGATTTCCCAAACACGCCAAATTCCTTTTGGAAAGTGCTCGGCAAGAGGGTCTCAGCAGCAATGCCTTTGATTTCATTGCCAAGCATTGTGTTTGTGCGATCAGGGCTTTGGACGACGGTCTTGGCAAGACGCAGTCGTTATCTACGTTCATTGGTTTGATACATACAAACATGTGCGCAGATGGGAAAGCGCGACAACAGATCTTCGCTGATCGCCAAAGAAGTCGATTCAACTGGAGTGAAGAGGCCCTCCAGTTCCTGGAATCATTTCAGTTTTGATTGGTCATTCCGACCCCGTACAGAAAGGCTACCGCCAGCTTTTCTCTACGGGGTCTTTTTTATTTCTGATGAAAATCGCCACCCCATAATGCTATAATTGGCTGTATCATTATCATGAACTACACCGGCCTAACTAAAAATGAAGTAGAGAAACGTTTTCAGGAATTTGGCCCCAACGAGATAGTGCGAGGTAAAAAAATGTCCGCCGTGGTGGATTTTTTGTTGCGATTCAAGAATCCTTTGGTGATTATTTTGCTGGTAGCGGCTATTATATCGGCTTTCTTGGGGGACTCAGTTAGTGCGGCGATAATCATAACTATCGTTATAGCCAGCATATTACTGGATTTCATAAATACCTATAAGTCGCAGAAGGCCGCTGAATTACTGAAGGCAAGAGTCATGGTTACAGCCAGTGTCATAAGAGACGGAAAAACATCGGAAATCCCACTAGCCAAGATTGTACCAGGAGATATTGTATCCCTTTCTCCTGGCGACATTGTTCCGGCGGACTGCAAAGTCTTGGAGGCCAAGAGTTTCTTCGTAAATGAATCCTCTTTGACCGGAGAGTCATTTCCAGCTGAGAAACGCACGGATGATCAGGTATTCATGGGAAGTAGCGTCACTACCGGCGAATCTATTGTTGAGGTGGTGGCGACTGGCAAGAACACCAAGTTCAGCCACATTGCTGAGAACCTGATCCATAAGGAAATTCCGACCGAATTCGACAGATCCATAAAAGATTTCAGTTTCTTGATAATGAAAGCCACCTTCTTGCTAGTGATTTTCATTTTCTTAATCAACACCATAAATAAGCATGACATTCTGGAGTCGTTCTTGTTCGCGGCGGCATTGGCGGTAGGACTGACTCCAGAACTTTTGCCGTTGATCATTACTCTAAACCTGACGAAAGGCTCGCTTGGATTGGCCAAACGCGGCATTGTTGTGAAGAAGCTATCAGCCATCCAGAATTTCGGCAGCATGGATATACTTTGTACGGATAAGACCGGAACATTGACTGAAGACAAGATTGTCTTAGTTAAGCACATCGATGGTCTCGGCAAGGATTCCGAGGAAGTTTTTTTGTATTCATATATCTGTAGCGCCATGCACAGCTCTTGTCACAACCCGCTGGATGTTGCAGTCAAAGAATATAAGACGTTGGATATCAGCGGCTATAACAAGATCAATGAGATACCCTTCGACTATAAGCGTAAGAGGGATA
>CAIKDL010000009.1 GCA_903826185.1 uncultured bacterium
CCGCCTGTAGCTCAATGGATAGAGCAGTGCTCTTCTAAGGCATTGATGTAGGTTCGATTCCTACCAGGCGGACACGAAGTGAGCAAAGCGAACGAAGTGCCGGCCTGGAGGGAATCGAACGCCGGAGCGCACGAAGTCCGTCGCGAGCACGCGACGGGCGCGAGGCGGTGCCTAGACCAAAGCGAGCGGGTAGCGAGCTTTGAGTCGCGGGCGATTCCTACCAGGCGGACACGATATTTCACTCCCATATCCCAGGATCTTCCATGCCGAGGACCCATACCGAGAATCCTCGTAGTTTATATTTATCTACTAGTGCTGTTTTGAACTGGAAACTCTTTTGGTTCTCGAACCAGACGATGTATTTCGTCCCTTGTTCAGCGAAAGATAGCCAAGGCACCTTGAGAGCATCGTCGAACCCCTCAGTGTAATTTGCGCGCGCTCTTATCGACTGCAGGCGGCTGTATGATCCTGATCGTATGCGGTGGGCCTCCGGTGAAGTTGTCCAACTCCAGTAATACGCAGGAATCCCAAGAGATATTTTCTCTGGGGCAACGCCAGTGGCGATGATGGAGCCCAATGTTTTTGTGACGAATGGTATAGATGCCGATGGGCCTTTTGAATCCGGATCATCGTAAGTCATGATGCTGATGAAATCTGCCACTTTGGCGATTCGGGAATAATCAAAAGCGCCAGCCCAATTTTTGTACCAATCGGTGGTGGTCGATTCGTCCACCTTCACCACAACCGCGACACTCAGCACGATACCGTTTTGTTTGAATACTTGAGAAGTTTTCTCAATGAACGCGCTGAACTGGTCTCGGTCGCTATACCTGATATGCTCGATGTCATACTGCCATCCATAATAGCCGTTATTTTTCGCTTCATTTACCATGAATTGTATGACTCTAGTCTGCGCGCTGCTTGAAGCGAGTAGGTTATGAATCAAGTCTTGTCTGAATCCGTCGTTGGTTATCAAGGGCATTATTTTCACTTGATGAGATTTGGCCATAGTTCTAATGTCTTCAGCCAAAGTTCCGTGAGGGATCAAGGTCTTATTTATCCCATAAACTTGTGGAGCAAGGACATCGATTTTGTCGATATTCTTTGTCAGACTAGCTCGAGCGGACGCTGTATCCGTGAAATAAAAAAGCTTCTCATATTTGTTTGCGGCGCTGGCATTGGCTGTGATTGTTAATCCAAAGCAACATATTGCCGTCATGATCATTAGCAAATATGTCAACGTTTTTTGCGTCAGATTTTGCATAGAAATAGTATACAGTATTTATCCACTTGTCGTTGGCATATAAATGCTATAATACTAGGCAGTAAGGTCTATATTTATCAGCTAATAATTAACTATATACTATGAAAATAGTTCATATTATCGCCTTCATCCTCGTGGTGATCGGTGGTATAAACTGGCTTTTGGTCGGTTTGATCAGTGGTTGGGATCTCGCTACTTATGTTACAGCTATCGTAGCAAAGATCATCTACATCTTGGTCGGTCTTTCAGCCATCTGGCTCGCTGTCACACACAACAAGGACTGCAAGGGTTGTGAGTCCAGCGCACCTTCAGCTCCGGCTGCTCCTCAGGCCTAGTTCCGTTTCTGACCTTAAAAAAGAGAAGCGCGCCACAATCGGCGCGTTTTTCTTATGCTATACTTTTCTATAAGCATTATGAAATCAAAGACTATCCTAAAAGATAAGGTCGTCGTCATCACAGGCGCTAGTCGTGGGCTAGGGAAGGCGTTGGCTCAAGTCCTGTCTGCCAAGGGTGCAAAACTCGTGATCTCCGGAAGGTCAGTCAATGACCTCGATGCTGTAGCCAAGGAAGTCGGTGCGGTACCAGTCGTTGTGGATGTGACGAAGGAGAGCGATGTTGAGCATTTGGCCGAAGTGGCTGTATCCGAGTTTGGTCGTATCGATATTTGGATAAATAATGCCGGGTTATGGTTGCCAAAGGCTCCAGCTGAGGACATTGATATGAAAAAGGCGCATGAGCTCCTCGAAGTCAATCTTTTCGGTACGGTTTATGGCTCGCGAGTAGCTATCAAGAATATGAAGAGCACTAAAAGTCCCAAAAATGGCAAAGGCTCAGGTCAAAATAGTGGTGGCACCATTGTGAACATCGTCTCAACATCGGCCTTGCAAGGAAGACCGAATCAGAGTGTGTATGCCGCTAGCAAACATGCCGCCAAAGGATTCACAGATTCCATCAGGGAGGAGCTGGCCGCTATCGGCGAGATCACTGTCATTGGCGTTTACCCTGGCGGGATCAAGACGAACCTTTTCGATGCAGATAAGCCAGAAGACTTCGCCGATTTTATGTCTCCAGAATCAGTGGCACAAAAAATAGTTGGAAATCTCGAAGCAGATAAACCAGAGCTTGAGCAGGTCTTGAGAAGAGACGGTCAGGTCTGGAAAGCGCCTGTCAAATAAAGCCTAACTAGAGCCATATATTATGCAACTAGAACAATTACGTAAAAAGATAAATAAGATCGACGCAGAGATCGTCAGTCTTCTGGCGAAGCGGCGAGTTTGTGTGATCGAAGTCGGCAAGTACAAAAAGAAAAATGGTTTGAAGATATATCAGCCAACAAGAGAGCACGAGCTCTTGGTGGAAAAAGCAAAGTTGGCCGAGAAGGCCGGCGTGGATCCCGATTTGATTAAGAAGTTTTTTGGGCTCATCCTGAAAAACTCTAGGAAGATCCAAAGAGAGATTCACAAAGCAAAACTATAGAGACGTCGGACAATACTGTGCGCCCTGAGGGATTCGAACCCCCGACCTTTTCAGTGTAAATGAATTGCTCTACCA
>CAIKDL010000010.1 GCA_903826185.1 uncultured bacterium
ATTCATTACATTACATTGTCTCCATTTTCATCATGTGTCATTTTCTCTAAAACCTCTCGAGGCTTAGCTCCATCACCGGCACTGATTACTCCACGTTCCTCTAGCTTATCCATAAGTCTGGCTGCACGAGCGTAACCTAATTTCAATTTTCTTTGTAGATAAGATGTTGACGCTTTGCCCGCTTCTATCACACATTGTCTTGCTTCTTCATACATTTCGTCATCATCGTCTTCATCGCCATCAAGTGTACTTTCAAAAATACTTTTATCGGCTGATATAGAACCTGAAGTTAACGATATTTCATCAGATATTTCATCTTTGTATTCATCTATTAAGTATTTTACGACTTTTTTGACCTCAGTCTCTGATATAAAAGCACACTGCAAACGTTCTGGCTGGGCATCTCCTGATGAATATAACATATCTCCCGCACCTAAGAGCTTTTCAGCTCCACCAGCGTCTAATATCGTACGTGAGTCAATTTGCGAAGAAACTTTAAGGGCGATACGAGCTGGGATGTTTGCTTTAATGAGTCCAGTAATGACGTTCACTTCTGGTCGCTGTGTGGAAAGTATTAAATGTATGCCGACAGCTCGAGACATTTGAGCCAATCGGACTATTGCAGACTCTAGTTCTCGAGGGTAGGAACTCATGATATCGGCCAATTCGTCTATAATAATGACAATATAAGGCATACGATCTGCGTCGACTTCTGTTTTTACACCATTACCGTCTGTTTTAGTTTTCTTTGGGTTTTTACCAAAAACATTAGTGTGATAAGACTCAATATCTCGCACAGATTCTGCCTCTAGTATGTCATAACGGCGATCCATTTCTTTCGCTGCCCATTTTAAGGCTAGGATTGTTTTCTTGGCTTCGGTTATAACAGGAGTAAGTAAATGTGGAATATTGTTGTAAAGAGTCAACTCCACGCGCTTTGGATCTATTAATATTAATTTTAGATCATCTGGTCCATTTCGGTAGAGGAGGGAAGTAATCATGGAATGTATCGTCACTGATTTTCCAGAACCAGTCGTTCCGGCGACAAGACAGTGCGGCATTTTTGCCAGGTTACCGAACAAAGCTTTTCCAGAAATTTCGCGGCCGAGCGCTACGGTGAGAGGTTTAGCAGAATTTTGAAACTTACTATCGGCGAGAAGGGTAGCGAGACCCACAATAGATTTTGATTTATTTGGAATTTCAATACCGACGAGAGATTTACCAGGTATCGGAGCCTCTATTCTGATGGGGTGAGCAGCGAGCGAAAGAGCCAAATCATTTTGCAGGCCGACGATGCGGGAGAGCTTCACTCCTTCAGCTGGTTTCAATGCATAACGTGTGACCGTGGGTCCGACTGTTATCTCATCCATTTCAACTTCAATGCCGAAGTTTACAAGTGTACGCTTTATAATATTTGCATTTGCTTTGATGTCTCCAGTGTTGGGCTTACCCTTATCTTCTTCCAGGAGGTCGAGTGGGGGAGGTACGTAAGTAGAGATCAATCCTCCTTTTCTTTTTTTGATTGGTAGATCTTCTTCTTCGTTTGTTTGTCCCGAATTTATTGCAGGCTCCTTTTTGTTCA
>CAIKDL010000011.1 GCA_903826185.1 uncultured bacterium
CCTGCAAGTATTCGGTCACGCATCATGACCATCAAGTTATTGAAGTCCATGTCTTTTTGACTCTCGCTTGCTTGCGTATACTTTGTACCTTTCGGCAACACAAGCGTTTTGTACGCACTGTCATATCCTTTATGGATCGCTTCGAACGATTTCTTTATGAATTGGAGTTGTGCTTCGGTACGAGCGTTTTCGCTTTCGAGTATTCCACCGATTCTCGCTCCGTTTATGAAAAATCTTCGGTTGAATTCCATCGCATAATTGTCGGCATCAATCCAGAGAGGAATTGACTGTGCTGTACCTATGCCTTCATGCTCATCGCTTGGATCAGGATATTTGATGTGAAGAATTTGCGATGGATCAAACTCATATCTTTTTCCGTATGACGTGTATTCAAATTTCATTATTCGGCTCGGGAATTTTGTGTGATCAACAACAACTCGCACACCTGATGGATTCAAAGGATAGAGTGCTTTTGGTTTGCCTTGAGGCTTGCCATCAGCTCCAGCTTTCACTCCATCCATCACCGCATAAAAGTTGCCGGCAAGCTCAAGATGTGACCCCATTAAATATTTAAGTTCATACCCAGTCTGCATCTCCGAGACTCCATGTAGTAGATCAAGAATTTCGTGATCAAATATTTCAGTCGCTTCGTCGCCTTTCATTTGAAAAAGTCGCCATCGCATGTTTGCGATTTCTTCAGAGATTGCACGAACGCAGGCATACACCCATCCGTTATATACAGTCATCGCTTTCGCTGGTGAGACACGTTTTGACGATGCCCATATTGCAAAGGGATCGCTGTTTGAAGAGTCCATCCAGCCAATGCCTGAGACACTTTTTCCTACAATCCTATTTATTATTTTTGATACAAAGTTTTGCATTTTTTTAACGCAAAAGGGGCGGCCGACAAAATGTCGTACCGCCCCTATGGTTTTTCCATTCAGGACGCTGAGCGTTAGCTCAGACGAAATATTAAATTATGTTTTTATTATAGCGGACCCGTTTGGGACCGTATAGAGTCCGAAACTCAAAATGTGGATAACTCAAATAGCGACAGTTTCGAATTCTCCCAGATCGTCTTCGGCGTTTTTAATCATATCTGTATTGCTCTTTTGGCTATTGTTGTTGAGACTGGATTTTCTTATTTCGTATCGAGTAATCTTACTTGTCTGTATATAAATTGTAATCTCACCGAACTGCATCTTTTTAGCCTGCTCAAAAGCGCGGAGTAATGCTTCTTGCTCGGCGGTGATGAGAGCATGCTTTCGAGGATCTGGGTTTTGTTGGTTAGTGTTCATATAGCTATTATTTCTTCCGGCATTTGGATTCCTTGATTGACGAGACCAAGGATGAGATACACGAGAGCATCGACAAGGTCATCGTGTTCTTCAACTCCAAAACCGAAGAGTTGTAGTAGCAGGTCTTCGCAACCTGCACGTGGAAATCTGACTGTTCCATTTTTAATATATATTGCTGCAACTCGCAGACGTGCGCGTTTGTCGTGCGTTGCCTGCATCCTTTCTACTGCGAGACCTTTACGTTCCATTTCATCGTTGGCAGCTTTTTGATATGCGACTTCCTCGGCGAAGATTATGTGATTACCACCGAAGCTTTGATGAAGTGCGAGAGCGGAATTTACAGTTTCCTGCATGTCGAATCTCTCATTGATTGCGTTCGGATATATATCAACGTGAGGACGTTCGTTTTCAAAACTCAATGCGCCCGAAACCATCGAGGTGTAATCGGCAGTTTCTTTTTTACT
Source organism: uncultured bacterium (assembly GCA_903826185.1). GTDB lineage: Bacteria > Patescibacteriota > Minisyncoccia > Phycocordibacterales > PALSA-1337 > C7867-002. The sequence continues at coordinate 1,763 of CAIKDL010000011.1, forward strand.
GATTGCATAGTCGATGCCAGTGCCAACCATTGCAATCTCTGCAATCTTTGGTAGTGCATCGTAGTAATGTATTTCTTCAGGCTTCACTTCCTGACCTTCATCTGGCACGACTTTCAAACAATATTCTCGTAGGTATGCATTAACACCGACCTTATCTCTTTGAAGATCAAGAGCTTCTTGATTCGGGTATTTTGCTTTCCATGAACAAGATCCATCTTCTCTGACTAGTGGATATTCAAGGTGCTTGAATGTTTTATCTTTCTTAAGCCGAGACATGAGCGCATCGGTATGTAGTTGATTTCCAATTACAATGAGTCTTCCTTCCCTTTCATCAATCGCCGGAATTACTTCACCTCTAAGCCATCGCTCTGTTTTATCTCGGTTGTCTTTATTACGGACCCATTCCAAATCCTCGGGATCATCAACTATTACAAGTTTTGGTCTATGCTCTCGATGTCTCAAACCTCGCACCTTCTGACCTCTTGATCGCGCAAGAATACGAACACCATTTGAAAGCAACATATTTTTTGCCTGCCATTCTTCTTCACTTTCAAGTGTCCAGTCTTCAACGAATGCACCTTTTATTTCTCCGTAGTCTTGCTTGATCAATGCATTGTCTTCCAATTCGTTTTTAATGTTGGCGATGTTAGTGCCTGCTTGAAGACCTGTATCGGCTACCGGAATTATGAACGGATACAATTTCGGATATTCAAGCGCAGCCCATATCGGAAGAGCAAGCGAACCGAATGTGCTTTTTGCACTTCCACGGAATCCGAGTATTTCAATCATCATTTCATTCGGATCGCCAAGAACATCTAAAAGCTCGGAATGAAAATCTGCCGGAGCAATCTTTAAATAGTGAGGCAAGTACACGAGACAAAAACCTTTCAACGTGCGAGCCATTTTTCGGCGCGTTTCGTAGTCATCAAGGAAGCTATTGTTTTGCCACCACGATTGCAGTGGTTGTTGTGTCTGCTTTGTCTCCATTGTTTATATTTTTTGTCGGTTCGTTTTCCTTTGGAATAATTCCCCAGTTCACAAGTGCTTCAAGCATTCTTTGCTTTTGCTCTGGCAGTAATGGTTTTGAGCGTGCTTCAATTCCAACTGTGCCTATGTGTCTTTCAAAGATACCCAGATCCATTTCTGCTCCAAGAATTGCAAGATCAAGTTTTATGATTGCATTCATTGCCATGATCTGATCTCTGTAACTTGGCGGTGGAAGCCCATCTCTCTTTAGGTCATCGGTATAAAAAGCAATGCGCACCAATCTATCAGCTACTATTCTTTGCCTCTCTTTAAGTTGAGCGATTCGGCTTGTTATTTCCGTCCTATCTACCTGTGTTGAGAGATCCTTGTTGATTTTCCATATCAGCTTGGAGAGGTAGTGCAGATTTGAGATTTTTATACCTTTCTTTTCGAGAACATCCTGAAGCGAGCGCAGAGATATAAGAGGGTCAATGACGATGCTATCTCGCACCGCCCTCATTATCTTTTCTTCAGCCGGCTTGAGGATTTTTGGCATGTGTATCTTTGTGTATCTATTTCCAAACGACCTTTATATTTACTAGCTTTTTTGCAATTGCCTGAACCACGTTTACAGTGACTGCATTGCCAAGACATTTGTACCTTTGAGTGTCGCTTATTCCCTCAGTCCATCCGTCAGGAAAGCCTTGGAGTCTTTCGCATTCCATTGGAGTAAGTCTGCGTATTTTTATTCTGTTGGACCAGACTATTGGTGTCTGACCGCCACCCATTCCCATCGCCTGAGTAAGTGTTGGCGACACTCCATCCTTTCGAGCCTTTTGATGTGCTTGTAATCCACCAACTGCGTATAATCCAGTCTTCGCTCCGAGTCCACCTGCCTGACTTGCGAGAGTTGTTGATATTCCTTTCGGATCGTAGACTCTATTTCCTTGGCTTCCGCCTATAATTTGACGTGGCGATCTTTTACCAACATAAGTTCCGTTTGAGTCTGCGGTAACACGTGTCGTGATGGTCGGTAGGACAATATCCTCGCAGTTGTTTTTGGTGAAAGGAAATATTTGCGGTCTGGGCGTACCTCTAAGATGTCCAACAATGAACACTCGCTCCCGATTCTGAGGGACTCCGAAATTCTTAGAGTTAAGCACCTGCCACTGAACGTCGTACCCCAGTTTAGTAAGCGTGGCGATAATGGTTTTGAAAGTACTGCCATTGTCATGAGATAGCAGTCCTTTGACGTTTTCCAAAAGGAATAGCCTTGGCTTTTTACTTCTGAGAATGCGTGCGATGTCAAAAAAAAGCGTACCTCTTGTGTCTTTGAAGCCCTTCCTTTTTCCAGCAATCGAGAAAGCCTGGCACGGAAAACCTCCGACCAATAGATCGAAGTCGGGTAGCTTATTTGGTTTGATTTTTTTGATGTCTCCATAGTTTTTGTGATCTGAGAAGTGTCTTTGATAGATTTCGGTGGCGTACTTATCAATCTC
>CAIKDL010000012.1 GCA_903826185.1 uncultured bacterium
CCAGAGATAGCCGTGCTTGAGCTAGCATCCGCCAAAACAGCCGTGCCACTATAGGCGGCACTAGGCGCCAGTACAGTGCCATCACCTAGGCTGGTCATGATCTCGCGGCGCGCCAAAACCGTAGAACATCCGAATTTGAACCAGAAGATATTCAAACATTTTTCTTTATTCATGTAGACCAAGCTCTTGGGAGTATCCAGACCCCAACCCACTATGGACCAACGATACACATTGGCCGGCCAGGAAAAATCCGCCAAAACGGATTGCAAAGCATCACTCTTGCTTGCCAAAAGACTATTCCCTTTCAGTGGCTTATCTGTATCGGATGATGTGGTCGTAGCCGATCGCTCACCGGAGGCATCATCAACAAAGCCGATCATATCATCGAAGGATGCAATCTGTCTCGCATATGAGCCGTCATTGAGTTCAGATATTGTGGTAGACGCAAAACTTATGACCGGCTCAAGTATATGCAAAAAATATTCTCTCGAAGGCAAAAGAGAATAAGCGCTCGCCATATTAATCCCAAGCTGTCTGGCGACATCAGGATTCAAGATAAGGCCACCGGCAATAGACTGATGATCCCCGTGGAGTAAAGCACTTATAGCTGCTGGCGTGCCTAGATATGGCACTGCCACCGAAATTACGCCATCTACAAGGTTGGCTTTACTGGCGTCAGCTAAAGCCTTCACCAGATATTTAGCTACTAAGCCGCCATTGCTATGCGCGACGATGGTGACTTTGCCTGTACGCGACCGCGATGCCAAATCTTCCGCGATAGCCACCAGAGACTCAGTCGTCGTAGCTTTCTTCTCTAACCCCGCAACCACCTCCGCTATCGGCTTGCGCCAATCATAGCCAAAGGACTTCCACTCACCTATTTTGCCAGCGCTAACCAAACTATCCATGAATTTCATGAATGAACCATAGATACTGTAGATATTAAATACATTATCTATTGGCTTACCTGAGTAGATAGACGCATCAGTGCTTAAACCATTACTATCCAAGAAAAGCTTGCGCACATCATCGTTGCGATTGGGAGCCCAGAGAGTGTTCGTCGAAGTTCCACCTATGAGCGGTGCCCCACCGAATATCGAAGGTTCATCACGATACAACCAAGTACCTTCCAGTCCTGGAATAAATAGAACACTCGAACAGCACGGCGTTGAGGTAGCTTCTATGGTCGGGTCATAATCAAGCCATGGCGCATAATTAACCTGACCGATCGCCTTCGAGCTGCTCGCAACGACGCTAACATTCGGGCCGGCAATATCGCCCCACCAATTATAAGCCGCTGCAACAGTGCTCGTTTTCTCAGCACTTTTTATGGCAGCTAACCTATTACCAACCAGAGAAGATCCGATAATATTGACTGTTGACGGAGTAAGCGGGCCAACATTAACCGCACTAGAGGGATCATCATAGCCATACAAATATATCGGTACCACCGGATCGATATAAACCCCGTAATCATTACCTGTAATACGACTACCAACCATATCGACTTTACCAGCCTTCACATAAACGCCATTCACCGCGCCAGAAATAGTAGAGCTAGAAATAACGACTGAGGAATGATCAACCAACACACCTTTGACGACGGATATATTCGCCCTAGTTATAGTCCCAGAAGCATAATATATATTCAAATTATAAATGCCAGAAAAATACACTGGTTTGTCTTTCGTGCCATTCACATTCAGAGTGCCACCCACGAAAAAAGACGGCGCGTAACCGAGATTCGGATCGCCCTTCACTGTGACTCCAGGACCAATAGTCAAAGTCTTGCCAATGGGCACCGTCAAATCATTGTCAATAAGATAAGGGCTGCCGGCAGAATTCCAAACTCCACCATTTTTCAAATAGCCGTCGGTAATGCGCGTATCCGCACGTACCATGATCGGAGTAAATAAAAGACAAGTAAGCACTGCCAATAAATATGCTTTGTACATAAAAAATATCGCTGATTACTGATAATGTAACCAGCTTAAGACGCCGCGATAAAGCTTC
>CAIKDL010000013.1 GCA_903826185.1 uncultured bacterium
CATTTATCTTTTCTGGAAATAGAACCCAGTTCTTATTGACTTGCGATGGTGACGATATCAATCTCGGTTTCTTCCAATTCCAACGGTTCTTCTTCATGTCTTCCATGGAAATAGATGTAAGCCCGATGCGCACAGAATCCCAACCTTCAAAAGCGGTATAGGTCATGTAAACACGACCATCGATGACGACCGCGCGAGGGTCTTCGCAGCCACCCCAACCACCACCAGAAGTATATATGTTTGGATTATATTCTTTAGGTCCATCTTTATCCTTTGGTTGACGTGTCGGAGCTGAGACGAAAACCGGATATGGAGATCTTGTATCAAATCGTAGACCGTCACGGCTCTTGGTGTGACCGATACGAGAAAGCCCATCTGCACCAACCGCACGATACAGAAGATGGACGAAGCCTTCATCGTCTTTTATGGCAGCCGGATTGAATGTACCAACGGCTTCCCATTCTTTGTGCAGAGCTGGCTTCAGTACTGGGTTGTACTTATGACGTGATAGTTTGTATTTTTCTTCTTTGGCCTTGATGCGGCGCTCAAACAAAATGAACGCTATATATAAAAGTATGAAAGCGATGCACGCATAAAGGCCAAGAAAAATGATTGGGGCCTTTATTATTAATTCTTTTACAAATGACATGTTATTTTAAGGATACTACCGCCACTATACTACTCGACTATACTTGTCTTCGGTGCGAACGATATCGCTCTCATCGAAAGTGCCGTATGCTATTTCCAGAAAAACCACATCCTCGGCGGCGGCTTCTATCCTGTGGAGTGTGCCTTGTGGAACGAAAAATTCTTTCTTGCTTTCAATCTTAGTTTTTTCTTTGCCGATTGTTGCTATCCCAGTGCCAGATATGATATGCCAAAATTCATCGCGAGATTTATGATATTGCAGACTGAAAGATTCTCCGGTTTTGACGGTTATAATTTTCACAGTGCATGGTGAATTTTCTACGAACTTCACAAAATCACCCCACGGTCGTACCTCGTGGAAAGGTTCTGTAGGTGGTTTAATCATTGATAGTGATAATTATAGCATATGGCTAGCTGCCACGGTTTATTTCTTTGTGTGGATAGCGTGGCCACCGAATTGCTTGCGCAATAAAGCCACTATTTTGTTGGAATACTTCTTCTGATTGCGCGGATCGGCTGATTCACGACGAACGTTGAGAGAATCTTCGATGACGCGCACATCAACGCCAAATTCATGGCCGGTTTTGACCGTCCATTCGCCTTCGCCGGTAGCATCGACTTTGCCGGATGTGGCAGCGATGTTCTCATTTTCGAATATATTGCGACAGAGATCTATGAGCCAGCTTCTGACCACCGAGCCTTTCTGGTAAACACGAGTGACATCGGCCAAGTTGAGTTTGAATGGACTAGCTTCGAGAACAGCATATCCTTCACCGATAGCTTCCATCATGCCATATTCGATGCCATTGTGGACCATCTTCACGAAATGGCCAGCACCAGATGTGCCACAATAGGCATAGTTGTCTCCTGCTGAGAGCGCTTTCATGAATGGTTCTATAGTCGGCCATTTTTCGCGCGGACCACCGACCATGAGAGCAAATCCGTTCTTCTCACCCCAGACACCGCCAGATGTGCCACAATCGAAATAATACACACCTTTCTTCTTGAGCTTGGCCGCGCGTTTGATGCTATCTTTGTAAAATGAATTGCCTCCGTCTATGACGATATCTCCTTTCTTGAGGTACGGTCCGAGGTGTTGAATTGCTGGATCAGGTTTTCCGAAAAGGAAATCATCGACAATGGCGTGAGGAAGCATGATCCAGAAAATGCGAGATTTGGCGCCGAATTTTTCGGTTGCTTTTTGCACGGCTTCGCCAAGGTCACTGGTAGCAGCTATGCCGCTCTTACGTATCTCTGCAACTGGTTCTGGTGAACGATTCCAAGTGGTAACGTTGAATCCTTTTTTATGAAGCCTGCGAGCGATCTGCGCACCCATGCGGCCAAGGCCGAATATGATTATGGAACTGTTTGGTTTGTTTTGTTGTTTTTTGATCATGTTTTTAATGATGATGGATTTATTGTAGCATATAGGACTTTTTTCTTGGTCAAAACCGGAGGGGGCAGACGCATACACTTTTGACACATCGGTACTTTGACCGGATTCCGGCCAAAGTACCGACCCCACCATACCCCATGGTTGTGGGGGTTCATGCCCTTTTTTCATCCCACCTCACCACCCCCCCAAAAAAAATGCGCCCTATATTGCAAAGGCGCACTGGAACCACGAGGATTTACGAAATAATCACAACAGCCGTGGTGATCATGACAACCGACGCGTCGACTTCCGTCGAACCACAGTACGGATGATATCTGTCGTTGAAGCGTGATCGACCTGATCTTGAAGAATGACGATCTTTTTGGCGTATTCATGACCGACGATCTCATTTTCCCGATCTTTGAAGTCGTCATTCTTGAAAATGAAGTCTGGCGTGAAGATCTTCGCTACCAAGCCGAAGTCAGCGACGCTATTCATTACAAACACGAATGACACGGGACGGAGCGCGCCGACCATGATGGCACGATGGAAATCGTGCACAACCGGTCGAGATGGGCCTTTGGCCTCGCGAACGAGTTCGTCCGAGTCGACTCCCACGATGAGGAAGTCGCAATACCGCCGACAACGGATGAAGAAACCGTATTGGGTTTTTGTTATTACCTTTATTTCACGAACAAAAATGCCTTCGCCAACGTATCATAATATAGGTATTATGTCAACAAGGCTCCTTCCAATTCCTCGAAATGTTCAGAGAGATATACAACTCGATCGAAGTCGCTCTTCAGGAATCCGTCGACTCGAGTATTGTCTTTCAAATAATGTTCGCTTTCAACCCAGAAGCCGCGCGCGGACTTGAGCCTCAATAGGCGCAATCCTTTTTTGAGCTCATCATTTGAAATCGGGTATACAGAACGATAAGCATCAACGTACATTTTCATCCTCCTTATGTCCAATGAACCATCAGCCGTCACCAATCCATACATCATCGATCTTAATAACTCATAAGTCCGAGGCGAGTAGCCAGTCTTCTCGAAATCGAAGACATGCGAAACATTGTCATGCTCATCGAAGAAGACGTTGTGGTACAAGTAGTCGCCGTGTATGAGATGATCTGAAGGTAAAATCAAACCGTCAACGCCACCGCCATTTTGGATCAAGTTCTTCTTGAGCTCGATATTCTTGAGCGCCAGCTTGTCGAAATCGTCCAGCAATGGCTTGCCATTTATAGATGACAAAATGGGATCTATCTTTTTCAATGTCTTCTCCGCGCTTTCTAATTTGAAATTGAAACGTGCTTGTACCGGCAACTTAGCTTTTGCACCCAATAGATGTATGTGACCTAACATTTTTCCAAGAGAGATAACCGCAGCATCTGTCAGACTTCCCCTTTCGAGTTGTTTTTCATTGATAAATGGAAAAAGTGCATAATAGGCGCCGTCATGTTCAAAAAAAGTTTTATCGGCCTTTGTGGTGATCGGTAAAATCACAGGGACGCCACCTTTCGCAAAAAAACTCTTAACAGTATGGATCTCCTCGATGCGCTCTTTGTCATCGAATCGATATTTTTTCAAAAAGAATTTTTGGGTGTCATTTTGGGCGCTGTTCTGGTCGCCAACAAATATGACATGATTCTCGCTCATGAAGCCTTTGGTGACTTTTTCGGCCGATACAGCTTTCAGTCCGTAATATTCGGAGATTTTCTGAAGGATGTTTTGCATTTGATGATCGTTTGGTTCTCACTTAATGCTCATACGGCACACACCCCCAGTGGCACAGTGTGGTAAGGCTACATCGGTACTTTGACCGGATTCCGGTCAAAGTACCGATGTAGCCAAAGTGTCTGTGTTTATACCACCCACCTCAATTGCGCGCATATACACCCTCAATCTATCCTCAAAAACGAAAGCTTGCCTTTCTGGATGATGTCGCCTTTTTTGAGCATGAGAGCCGGATCAGCGACCACTTTGGTGTTAACTTTGACGGCATTCTGAGTGAGCAGTCTGCGAGCTTCAGCTTTACTGGAAACGATCTTACTTTCGATCAAAACCGATAACAAATCGTGGCTCTTCGGACTAAAGCTTTTTATATCTTCCGGTAATTCTTTTTTTGAGAAAGTCTTGATGAAATGCTCCTGAGCGGCTGTGGCCAGATCTTCGGAGTGATACATCCTGACCAATTCCAATGCTAACTTCATCTTGATATCCTTGGGATTCGTTCC
>CAIKDL010000014.1 GCA_903826185.1 uncultured bacterium
AGTGACATTCACAAGTGCGATAATATCAGGCTTCAAATACTTCCGGAATCGTGAGAGAGCTTGTGAGAAGGTGGACACCCGAAATTCTTGCATCTTATTCCGCATTTCCAATGGCTCGACATTTGCCATGAAGTATGAGATCAGAGTAAGATTGAAATCGGGATCATCGGCATCCGCGATTTGCCCGCGGGTATAAAAGTCTTGAATGAGTGAATAGAAATCGCTGAGATATGTTTGAAGATCCTCGATACTCGCCTGTTTCCCTCTAGTCATAGCGAGGGCTTTACATTCGGCCTTCAATCTGAAATCAAAGGTTTCGGGAGGCTCGAAGGTAGCCACTAAGAGCGCACGGAGGGGGTCATCACCATCGTCGGCATCGGGAATTTGCACATCCATGGCGCCTTCGAGAAGAGTCAGAAATTCAACGCCACAGCAGTCATGAAGGGATTTAACGCCCTGTTTCCTCTTGTAAATGTCGAAATCCTTGAGTAATAGCGTGACAGACGCCAATGTTGCTTTCGTGGGCAATCTTTTGCTCCAGGCGACTTCCTGTGGTTGCTGCTGAATGGCCCGCGCCCTCAGTGCCTCGTCCAGGTCGGTTTGGGGAGAAGAAGCCCCAGAACTACGCGCTACCAACGAAGGACTCGCTGCCGACGATTTTGTCGGCGGATTTTTGAATGGAGAAGTGTATATTGATCGAAAAAGCGATTTTCCATGTAACGGGGAAGGAGCTCGAGTGGTTAATGTCAATGCAGCAGTTTCTCTCTTGGTAATTTCTGCCTCATGTAGTCGGACAATGCTTGCAAGCTGTTCGGCGTATTGTTTGTGAAGCTCTTCCATAGCCAGTTTGTGATCTTCTTGAGAGATCGCGGTGGACATTGAATGTTCGTGTGTGGTTCAGTTGTTGGTTATCCAAGTCAGAAGCTAACAAAATATTGGCTTTTCGTCGAAATATGTTTTGATATGGGCAACTCTGTAGCTTGATTTCTAGCACTTCGTTGATTTTGTTTTCCAGTTCCTTGGTGTCAGGCCGTCTGGTGTTTCTTATTCTGTAGCTTGATTTCTAGCACTTCTGAAACGATTAACAACTCTGTAGCTTAATTTCTAGCACTTCGTTGGTTTTTGTCTGATGTCTGTCAACTTTCTTATACTTAATTTCTAGCACGTCGTTGGGATGAGTTTCTCGAAAAGTGCTTCTCGAAAAAAAAAAATCGTGGGATTATCAGATATGATCTCACGAACGACTATTTAAATTTCTTATGAAGTCGTATCGATACTGCAACGGCAACAATGATATGGCAATATTTACTTATTAATCTTAAGAAGTGTAAATAGTGATTTATTGGTGGTGGCGAAAATATTCAAATATTCACTTCAGTAGGTGCGCACGGTATCGTGGAGAAAACCCCGAATAGACACTAACTAAACAAATGGTCGTGTGTGTCGTGGGGAAACCGGAAATAGACTAATCAGTGGTGTAGAGCACTCCTACACAAATCACTCACACGTAGTCGACAGTTAGAATAAGCAACAGGGAGTGGTGTGAAAAGAGCTGCCTAGTACTAATAGGGCGGAGCAGAACGGTTTCATCTTTTGTTTGTGTCAGACGCCGTAGTACGTAC
>CAIKDL010000015.1 GCA_903826185.1 uncultured bacterium
GTGCTTGATCCAAAATAGCGATAAGTGGGCTACCAGCGTTCGTGGTGCAGGAGGCGTTCGAAGAAATCTGACAACCTTCGAGCTGATCCTCATTCATAGACATGAGAACGGTAGCGCCTTTGACTTTGGAATCTGGAGCATCCTTGACTGGAGCAGAAACCACCACACGCTTGGCGCCGGCCAAGATATGAGCTTGAGCCTTCTCTGAAGATGTGAACAGACCAGTACATTCAACGACTACGTCGATATCGAGCTTCTTCCAAGGAAGCTGCGCCGGATCCTTCTGACTGATATAGAGGATCTCTTGACCATCAACTACTAAGGCATTGGTCTTCTCATTTATAGAAACATCGAATTGACTGACACCGTAAGCTGTATCGTATTTGAGGAGGTAGGCGAAATTCTTAATGTCACCAAGGTCATTGACTGCCACCAACTCTATCTCCGGTCGGCTCTTGGCAACTTTGACGAAGGCACGGCCAATGCGGCCAAAACCATTGATAGCTACGCGTATTTTTTTCATGTTTTGTGTATGTAATAAATAATAAAGTTCTGTGACCAAATTATACCATGAGATATCCACAGAAAACCCTTTCAATATGTGGGTAATTATATATACTAGAAACAGAGAAAAAGGAGCTCTACGAAATATGGAACAAACCACGGTGAAGTTCACGAACAATCCCGGTCTTGAAGGTGAATGGCGTGTGCGGCTTGCTTTCCAAGAGATCTTGGAAAATGAACCGCCGGAATTGGCTGCGCTTGGTAAGGGGGTGAAGCGTTTCATCCATGCCCGCCAGAACAGCCGCTTGGATAAGAAAAAAATCGATTTCCTGGTGGTCCTCAAGGACACCTCACGGATCTTCGTCCAAGTGAAGACGTCCGTTCGCAAGATGGCCAAGTTCCGTCACAAGATGAGCAAGTGGAAGAACATCTTTTTGCTTTTGATGGTGCGCGTCGATGACGAGATCGCTGCCATTAAGAAGATGATTATCGACGGGCTCATCAAGCTGTTCGAAGACGCCAAGAAACAGTTCTTGACCGATGAACAGCGGGAGGAAGCCGTCAATACTTACCTTGACGGGCTAAGCGACAAGGATCGCAAGGCTCGCCAACGTGAGATCCGGGCAGACCGTCGTGCAGAGCGACAAAAGCACCGTCGGTGGTGCTTCCGACCGCAAGTGTTCGCTGGTTGCCATTAGCTTCTCCTAGCGTAATAGCGCAATAGTGCAATATTGCAAAAAATTAATCGGGTGACCCTTCTGTAGCGTGGGTTGCCCGATTTTTTGTTGTGAGATTCGAGCGGTGGTGAGGCCAAGGTGTATATATCCCGCGATCACAAGGGTATGGTGGGGTCGGTACTTTGACCGGATTCCGGTCAAAGTACCGATGTGCCCAAAGTGCACTTACCCCACCCCACTAAATAGTGACTTAAAACCGTCAGCTAGCCGCCCAGTCCTCACAAACCTCCTTCACCAATCCGGGTCCATTAAAAATCATGCCGGTTATAAGTTGCACCAAATCGGCACCAGCCGCAAATTTCTCGCGAGCATCATCGGTAGTCATAATCCCACCAACCCCCATGATCGTAAACCTCTTACCATAGGCCTTGCGCGTGCGTGCAATCAGGTCAGTAGACAACTGACGACATGGCACGCCAGACAAACCTCCAGCATACTCATCTGGGGCTTCGGCGCGAACGCCCAGAGAACTATAGTCTTTATTCAAATTTCCGATAATAACGCCCTGTAACTTGTAAAAATCGATTATCTTCAAAAGGCCGGAAAACTGATCCCATGGCAGATTTATCGGCATCTTCACATAAACTGGCTTGGTACA
>CAIKDL010000016.1 GCA_903826185.1 uncultured bacterium
CAGAACTTGCTCGGTAAGCGCGTGGACTACTCTGGTCGTTCTGTTATCGTCGTTGGTCCTGAGCTCAAGCTCGATGAATGTGGTTTGCCGAAGCATATGGCTCGCGAATTGTTCCGCCCATTCGTCATTTCTGGTTTACTCAAGAGGGAATTGGCTTACAATATCCGCGGTGCTAACCGTCTCATCGACGATGGTGCCAAGGAAGTTTGGGAGATTCTCGAAGAAGTCATCAAGGGTAAATATGTGCTCTTGAACCGCGCGCCAACATTGCACCGTCTTGGTATCCAGGCTTTTCGTCCGATCCTTATTGAAGGTAATGCCATCCAAGTTCACCCACTAGTTTGTACAGCTTTCAACGCTGACTTCGATGGAGACCAAATGGCCGTTCACGTGCCATTGTCCGATGAAGCACAGCTCGAAGCCAAGAATATCATGGCTGCTGACAAGAATATTTTGAAGCCTGGTAACAATGATCCTACAGTCGCAGCGAAGATGCTCGATATTGTCCTCGGATGTTTCTGGGTCACCAAGACTGTTGATTCCGCCAATGGACACGGCAAGATGTTCGAATCTCCTGACGCAGCAGTTTTGGCCAATAACTTCGGTCAGGTTGATTTCCGTGCCGCTGTCAAAGTTCTCGCTCCAAATACGAAGAAGTATGCAGAATTTAAAGGTCAAGTATTTGAGACGACTACTGGTCGCATCTTGTTCAACAACATTCTTCCAGAGGAATATCCTTTCATCAACAAAGAAATAGATCGTAAGCGCTTGAGCGGTATTATCGATGATCTCATCCGTCTTTACGGAGCAGATAAGGTGGCGCCTTTCTTGGACAAGATAAAGACATTCGGATTTGGATTCGCCACGGTTTCCGGTACGACTTGGGGCATAGATGACATCATGATTCCAGCTTCCAAGCCGGAGATTATCAAGAAGGCCAAAGCCGCAGCCGAGATTGTTACCAGTCAATTCGAAGAAGGTCTTTTAACGGAAGAGGAACGCATAAGAAAGCACGTTGAAGTCTGGCAGCATGCCAAGAGTGAAGTAGAAAAGTCTATTCCAGCATCGCTGGATAAGATGGGTTCAGTCTACGACATGGTCACCTCAGGTGCTCGTGGTTCTCTATCACAAATCACAATGATGGCTGGTATGAAAGGTCTTATCTCCTCAGTTTCTGGAGAGACCATCGAATTCCCGATCTTGTCTTGCGCCAAGGAAGGTCTGACTCCTATTGAGTACTTTATTACTACTCACGGTTCTCGTAAGGGTCTAACAGATACAGCTCTTAACACCGCTAAGGCGGGTTATTTGACTCGTAAATTGTTCGTGGTCGCCCAAGACGTCGTTGTCTCCGAAGATGACTGTGGAACTAAGGAAGGTATTATCATCCGCAAGCAGACAGCTTCTGGCATGGCTATACCTCTATCCAAGAACATCCGCGGCCGCATCTTGGCTGAAGAGGTCAAGGTTCCAGAAGGTGCACCGGGTGCTGGTAAAACATTGTTTGATAAGGGACACCTTATTTCTAAGGCCGACGCTATCTCTATCGAAAACGCTGGTGTCACTGCGGTGAAAGTTCGTTCACCTTTGTCTTGTAAGACCGCTCGTGGCGTCTGTACGCAGTGTTACGGTCAAGACCTCGGAAAGAGCTCCCTGATCTCTCTTGGTGAGGCGGTTGGTACCATTGCTGCTCAAGCCATTGGTGAGCCTGGTACTCAGCTGACCATGCGTACATTCCATGCTGGTGGAGCCGCTTCGCAGGGTGGTGACATCACCCAAGGTTTGCCTCGTGTTGAAGAAATCTTCGAGAAGCGCCGTCCGAAAGTGCCGGCTGTTGTTGCCTCGGTTGACGGTGTCGTCATGGAAGTGAAGGATCTTGGAAAAGAGAAGTCCATAAAAGTATTGCCAGAAATCGCTGATAAAGGCAATAAGAAAGCCGCTGAAGTTGAATATGTATTTCCGTATCGTCGTACGACCTTCGTCAAGGTTGGCGATCGTATAAAGAAGGGAGATCTTCTCACTGATGGTTCGGCTGATATCGATGAAGTCTTCGAACACGGCGGTGAAGAGCGCGCCAAGGAATATGTCATTACTGAAGTCGGCAAGATCTATGAGTTGCAAGGTGAAACTGTTTCTCGTAAGCACATCGAACTTATCGTGAAGCAGATGTTCTCTCGTCGCCGTGTTGTTGAGGCTGGTGATACCAATCTGACTGAAGGTGTGGTCGTCGATGAAGTACAGCTCCATGATGAGAACTCCGCCGCCAAAAAGGCTGGTGGATCTACTGCTAAGGTTGAGAAGATAGTGATGGGTATTACCGATACATCTCTTTCCCGCAAGAGTTTCTTGTCAGCTGCTTCATTCCAGCACACTACTCGTGTCCTCATCGCCAACTCTGTTCGCGGCGCTGAAGATGATTTGTCTGGCCTTATGGAAAATGTGATTATCGGACGTTTGGTTCCGGCTGGATCAGGATTTGAAGGTTCTCCTAAGAAGGAGATGGTTGATGCTATCGCTCCCAAGGATCAATATATAGAGGATTAATAGATATAGGAAATTAGTGGTGGTCAGTGGCACCACACCTTGGGCGTAGTTGGTACTTTGGCCGGATTCCGGCCAAAGTTACGATGTGCCCAAAGTGCACGCGTCTTACTGGATATGGTGCGACCATATCGAAAACATTATTTGATCATTTTTCGCACCCTTTCTTGAGGGATTTTTTGGTATTCCTTCACAATTTCTTCGCCGAAACTTTACCGTGGTGCTTTATGCTGTCTGCATTATCAATTAACAAATCACGTAAACCATGCGTATCATGCATACACACAACACACGCAAAGGCTTCACCTTGATAGAAGTCCTGGTAGTCATCGGCATCATTGCCGTGCTCGCGTCTGTAGTTTTGGTAGCCATAAATCCATCTAGGCAGTTCAAGTTGGCCAGAGATCTCCAACGATCTACAAATCTGGATGCCATATTGAACGCCATACATCAGAATATGTCAGAACATAAGGGAATATTCGTTTGTTCTGGCACTACTAGGCCAATACCCGCAACTTATACCAGGATCAAGAGCTCTACAGTTATTGGCGACTTGGGCGATTTGGCCGGCTGTTTGGTACCGAATTACATAGCCTCTATGCCATTCGATCCCTCTCTTTCAGCGGCGCATTTTGCAAGTACTACAGACTATGATACCGGTTACGACATAACCATAAACTCTGACGGCCGCCTTCTGGCCAGTTCAACAGGGGAGTTAACCGCCTCTATTACATCTATTCGATAAATGCGCTAAAGTAGTGTGGTGGCTATAAACAAGAGGATCATCATAACCTTGGTTTCAGCTCTCGCTGTCGTGGGCGTTTTTGCTGGCCTCAAATTGGAACAGGTGACTGAGGAAAGTAGAAAAGCTGACGATATTGTTATTGCCAAGCCGGGCCTTTTAGAAACGGCTTCGGTTGGTATTGTAAAATTGGAATCTTTGGACCCCGATGTTCCAGAGAATTTACCACCACGAGCTCAAGAGAGTCGCTCGGTGAATATACCTGCGAAAATTCCAGCCCCTGTTCCGACGCCGGCGCCAGTGCCTGCGGCCGTGACCGAAACATCATCGAGCACCATAAGCGCAAAAGCTTATCTTGTAGGAGATACTGTTACCGGTAAGATCTATATAGAGCACAGCAGCTCGACTTTATTGCCTATCGCCTCTATATCAAAATTGGTGACCGCCATGACGGCCACGGCTTTTCTCTCGTCTTCCACCCCCGTAACGATCACAAAGGAAGAGGCTGATGTGCCTCCAGATGCCAGCAATATCAGCCCAGGTGAAACTTATACTGTTGCTGAGCTTATGTATCCTTTGTTGTTAAACTCATCTAACGTGGCCGCTGAAGCCATCGCTTCTTCTAGTAACAGAGTTGATTTCCTGAAGAATATGTCTAGTTATTCACAAGAGGTTGGCATGTTGAATACCTCTTTCGCTGATCCAACGGGATTGAGCGGTTACAACAGATCTACAGCTAAGGATCTCTTTGTTTTATCACAATATCTGTATAAATATAGGCCGGATATCTTGAATCTGACTCGAACCGTGATGACTTATACAGCGACGACCACTAGTCACGGATCGCATGCATTTACTAGCATACATCCGTTTATAGGCGATCCACGTTTTCTTGGTGGCAAAACCGGCCGCACTTTAGCTGCAGGAGAAACCATGATTACGATATTGAATATAAACAATCACCCTACAACATTCATTGTGCTTGGTTCAGATAATGGCGCTAGAGAACACGATACTAGATTACTGATCGATAGAGTCTTGGCTCTTGAATAGAGTTACATCGTCAGGTAACAACTTGATTATGATCACATATATTGTATATGTGATGAAAAATGCCGAGGCCACATCTATCGTGTAATGGAGATGTCCGAGCAGTGCCAAGATGCCGAAGAATACCGAGCTGCCAAGGCAGATATAGCGCATTGGCTTGTCATCCCAATATAAGAGAGCCGCCAAAAATGGTAGACCGGTGTGTCCCGAAAAGAACAAATCACCGCCACCGCTGAACAAGAAGAAGTTGGTACTCGAAGAAAATATGTGAAAGAAATTGAAATCTAATGAATCTAGTATTGCATGATCCGGATAAGGCCCGAGATGAGTGAAAGTTATGAAAATCGCCCTAATGGTTACGAATATGGCCACACTCTTCAAGACGAGCGGAATTCGTCGCGGATGGTACACACAACTTATGGCGATTGCCAGACCGAGCAACAATGGGGCATACATGAACAAAACGTCCACATTGAAAGTTGGGATGTTGCTGAGTACGATATCTGATACAGAATTGCTTTCTCTGGTCAGGGCATAGCCCTGGGCGTAATAGTTGATGACAAAGCTAGATATCAAAAGCACTAAGCCGAGGAGGCAGGAGATGATGAACTTTCTTTCAGATGGGAGGATTTTCCAGCGGTTGCGCATGTCTGTAGTGGGTTAGTGTCTTGTATCGGCAACTATACCACACAAACCATATACAAAGGAATCCCTACTTGCAGACTACCAGCTTATTGTGGTATAAATATTCCATGTTCAAATATAGAACACATCAAGGTATTGATAGAAACATTACTTGCACAGCCTCTTCTGTGCTTGTTATGCCTGCATATTTTCAGGCTTTTCTTCAATCGAGATGTGTCTAAATCGTTATCACCATTAAACTTCTTTTAGACAAATCCCGACTGAATGAAAGTCGGGATTTTGTTTCAAGACAAGATTCAGGATTGAATTCAGTCCATATGTCAAAAGGCATAAGGCAATAGTTCCTTGAAAGGATTAGTAAATAGTATGAAAAAGTCACAGAGGTCACAGAAATCATCAACAGGCGTAGTTTTCTTGCGTGGCAAGAAGGTAATCCTTCGTCCGCCAGACAAGGGAGACATTCCGCTTATGGCGAAGTGGATCAATGATCCGGAGATCCGTTGTTTCATCAACAACTTTCTTCCGGCTACCGATGGTGCTGGCCCTCCCCCCGAATTTCAGACACAAACCTTGTATAATTAACAGCACTAATATACAAGCATATGACAAAACATCGC
>CAIKDL010000017.1 GCA_903826185.1 uncultured bacterium
GACCTCAAGTTTCCGAACTCTTCTGCTGTCAACTGAAACATAAAATCAGCTGGAAACCTTTCTATGTTTCTTTTTACTTGCTCATTCAAACGTTTAGTTGGCACCTGATACATCTCCGCCAGATCGGCATCGATCATAACCTTGCAGCCCCTAATGAGAAAAATTCTTCTTTCAATGGCTTCTACTGGAATAATTGTTTTTGTTTCCATTATCCAATATTAACAAGGCAAAATAAAATATCGCTTAAAAAGTCCTGAAATAACACCAAATTTTTGTTAAAAAACCGATAAAATGCTAAGGTTAGCCGATGGAACCTATGCGTATAAATAAATATCTGGCACTAAAAGGCTATTCCACACGCCGTGGTGCCGATGAGCTCATCGAGCGCAAAATGGTCACTATAAATGGCCGCTTGGCAGTGCTGGGCGACAAAGTTACAGAAACCGATGTTGTCGAAGTCCGTAAGAATAAGGGCGCCGCAGGAGCTGGTGCGCGTGGCGGCACATATGCGCCGGAATATGTTTATTACGCTGCTAACAAACCGCGCGGTGTTCCGGTACTCGATACACGCAAAGGCACAAAAGGATTTGCGAATGCGTTGCCACAAATTTCGACCCGAAAAACCGCCAACAAAGACCAAATCCTGTTCCCTGTCGGTAACCTTGATCCTGAAGCATCTGGGCTGATCATTTTTACAAATGATCGTCGTATCATAAGCCGCCTAGAAAATCCTTCGCCGACGAACCCGCACGCCATAAACAATGTCAAGCAATATCACATAGAAACCATCCAGCCACTACGTGCCAATTTCAAAGAGAAGCTCGAAGCTGGTGTTTCCATAGACGGCGGTCCGCTCATTAGTTGTCGTGTCATGATCAAGAGTCCAAATTCTTGCTACGTCAGCATAGCTGATACCAAAAATCGCATCCGTCAGATCTGTTCTCTCTTTGGTGCCGAGATCGCCAATCTGACACGCACTTCCATTCTCAACATCCAACTCGGCAAGACCGAAGTCGGTGGCTTTCGCAAACTCGAAGGTGATGAACTCGCTCTATTTCTGAAGAATTTGGGGCTGTAAAAAATTGGGCCGCGAAGTTTCTGTCTGTAAAATCTGTCGCTGATCCAAAACCACTTTACGTAATTTGTGGCGCATCGTCCGATGCTCCGGAACTTTTTGCGCTACTAAATCCCAGAAACCTTGACCATGATTGAATTCCTTTACATGACAAATCTCGTGGACGATCACATAGTCGCGTAACTCTGGCGCGAGAAAAACCAGCTTGTAATTGAAATTGAGATTCCCCTTTTTCGAACAAGAACCCCAGCGGCTTTTCTGATTACGAATGGAGACTTTGCCTAGAGGTAATCCGTAATGCTGATTGAAATAAGTGAGGCGTTCCGACACCAAAGCTCGCGCCGACTCTTTGTGCGCCAGATACAAGCGGCGACTGTGAGTATAAGCACGCCGACGCACATATTTGATGCGAAAGAATCTAAACAAGCTTATTTTTTAGATTAATTGTTAAACGCCCGCTGATTATATCAAGTTTTTCGGCGCGCGTAAGCCTCTTCAATGCTGCTTCAAGTGCTCGAGCTTTCGCATACGTGCGCGATGCCTTGCTATAGACTAGCTCGACTGGTCTGCGTATCTTCGTATAATGCGCGCCAGCCTTTGCAAAGTTGTGAGCATGCAAGCGCTTCACGAGGTCATTTGTGCTGCCGACATAGAGAGTATCGTCACAACATCGGAGAATGTAGGTGTGGTGCATTGACATATTCTATCATATATTGACAGCACTGTAATTCTGTGCTAATCTTGTATGCGAATCGCTCTTTGATGTTTGAAGAGCCCAAATACAAACCTTAACCGGAGGCGTCTTATGTTAGCACCAGTAATGGTGGATATGCTTAGCAAAGTGCTTGCGGTTGGGTCTGGAGTTGCGTACACCGCAGCTTTCATTGATTACAATCGCAAGATGTTGAAGGGTCAGACGAGTCCAAGCGCCATGACATGGCTGATTTGGTCAATCGTCTGTCTCGTGGGAACGCCAAGCTACCTGAAGTCAACTGGTGACTACTGGAAAAGCATCATTCCCCTGCTCAACATCGCCCTGTGCGTGGGCACGACCGTTGTCCTGTTCTGGCTGAGAAAATTCAAACGGCCAGATAAATGGGATTACGTCGCACTCGCACTTGGTGTCATCGCTGTGTTCGTATGGATTCATTACGGATCCGCGAAATACGCCAACCTGATCGTTCAGCTAGCCATCATAGCGGGATTCGTTCCCACGTGGCGAGCTATACGAATCGATCCGACATGCGAACAACCAAGAGCTTGGTGGATATGGACAATCGGTTATTTCCTGGCGTTCCTTGTGGTAATACTGCGATGGAATAATCAGGCGATCGACGTGGTTTATCCCATAAACACGACAGTATTGCACATGTCAGTACCGATCCTGATCCAAAGGGTCATGCTCGACAACGCAATCAAGAACAATAAACTTCGATGACCCGCTTACGTTCAAATCGTAAGCGGGTTGGTTTTTTATTTAATCAACTATTTTAATTTACTTTTCTCCCACAGCTTTAATCTCCGCCGCCCTTCCAATGATCCTCTCCCCGATCTTACCCCAGTCAAAATACTGCTTATAATCTTTTACGTCTATAAGTTTGATCTCTGTAATCCCGCCAGCCGGGTCAGCAACAAATGGTCCGTATGGCTCGACCTTACAAACATAACGCAATTGGAATATATATGAGCCATCGCGAGTATCAGTGCATTTCTGATAGCCAATGGGCTTACTCTTTAGGATCTTCATGTTTGATTCTTCCTTGATCTCGCGCGCCAAAGTCTCTTCAAATGATTCACCTGGTTCGATCGTACCACCGATAAGCCCCCAATCTTTCTTCTTGCCACCAAAGCCGATAACCATCTTGTCACCACAAAAACAAACACCGTAGCTCTGCGTGCACTTCGACTTATCCATATCGTCGAAAGTGTCAGCGTCATGATATTCAATGATGTAGGTGACGCCGCTTCGGCCATGGTGGGTTTCTGTGATGGTCATGATCTAATTTATTAATGTCCTACTTCCCCTCCTTCTTGGTCGCCAGCTTAGAGAGATAGAACCCGAGAATTGCCACTCCGATCGTAAGTGCAACAGCATATATAAATTTCGGGACTAGTCCGCTAGTACCAAGCGGAAAATAATAGTCGATAGCACTCTTGATGGCATCATTCCACGCCAAGGCAACCACGAAGCCAAAGGCAGCGAGAAGCGAGACGATCAAGCGTCCCCAAACTTCCACACGGAGTTTCTTCTGCTCTTCTTTTAAATTGTTTAAATTGAATTCGCTCATATAGCTGTGATTCTATCACTTTTTTATCGATAAAAAAATCCACCGCCGCCAGACTGGCCAACAGTGGAATGATATTGTCGCAGAGCCGCGCATGGACGGCATCAGACGAGCTGCTCATTAACCGAAACATGCGTCTCGCTGAGATCCGGCTGAGGCATACCGGACACGACATTCACTATCGCGCCGAGATCCCTAAGCTCGGCAACGACTGACTCCGTGAAGCTCGTGCCGATATAGTCGATGCGATAATCACATTCCATATCAACAGTTATAATCTCCCGCTGCACCGTGACTCGAGCCCAAGCCCAATGTTCACCCGGAATTTTGCCCAAGACCAGATAGACAAATTGGAATTTGTCGTCGCTGATCCATCGCCAACGCCCTGGAGCTCGGCAACTATTCAAGATGTCCGTTGCGATCATCCGCGCATGTTCTTTGTTTTCCCGGTTCGTCTTCCGTGTCTCACGAACCACGTATATCGCCGTGGCAATCATGGTTACGGCGACAACGAACAACAACAGGATTGACTGAACATAATGACTAATGTGCATGAAAAGAACCTCCCAATTGATTGTTTATCCTTATCAGAGGATGGCACAAATATACACATATTGTCAAGACGATCTACTCGAATGGAAACCGTCTCATCCCCTCAAATACCCCAAATACCTATTTCCCAAGGTCTAACACCTCATCCACCCTTATTTGCTTCACAAATTCTGGCACGTGACTCACCAAGATCATGGCGCCTTCATATTTGTCCAAAGCACGCGCAATAACTGGCAAATGGCGGAAATTTATATGGTTGGTTGGTTCATCTAGAATGAGTAAGCCAGGCTTGAGCAACACCAGACGTGCGAAAGCAACCAATCCTTTTTGACCTTCAGAAAGCGAACCGATGCGCGTGTGGATGGCATCAGCACCAATCAGGAAACTGGCGGCCACAGCACGGACTTCGGTCTCTATGAGGCGACCTTCAACAGAGCGCACGATCTTTTCCAGAGATTCATAAACAGTGTCATTGAAATCCATCATGGAAAAATCCTGACGATAATAACCAACACGCACGCCTTCAGTGATCACTGATTCTCCGGCGATCTTTTCACCATGAGCATTGTGACCTCCATTTACAAGAGCCTCCAGAAGCGTCGACTTCCCTATGCCATTTGGTCCAGCCAACAACAAATGCTGCTTGCGACGCAACTTGATACCACAAGCGCGCGTGACTGGCTTGTGTGTCTTCGGACTCAAAACGCTATAAGAATTTATAGTAATGATGTCACCAACAATATCACTACCAGCCGTTTTGCTGCCAGTGGCGAATTGTGAAGGTATCGTAAAATCGCGGATTGTCCTGTCTTCTTTGCGCACATCGACAATCTCTTCCGCAAGCTCATCGGCCTTCTCGCGCATACGCTTGGCGACTAGACGCATCTGACCGCCTTTGTTGGCGAAAACCCCGGCCTGATATTTCTTGGCCTCGATCTCTTTGACCAAACGAGCATTTTCCATATTCTCTTTTTCGATGCGTGCACTGATCTGCTCAACCACGTCTTTATAGTCGCCGACATATTGCTCGACTTTGCGCGTGTGGAGGTCGAGATACAAAACTCCATGAGTGAATGCATTCAAAAAATCCGCATCATGAGAAATGACGAGACAAGTCTTTTTATAGTCGACGAGAAATTGCGTGAGGTGCTCGATACCGGCTTTGTCGAGATTGTTGGTTGGCTCGTCAAGCAAAAGAATATCTGGATCTTGAATGAGTGCTGACGCAAGCAAAAGTCTAGCTTGCTGACCACCAGAGAAAGTCTTCACCGCACGGTCCTTAAGATCAAGCAGCAAAGGATGCTTCGGGGACACGGATATTTCCTTGCTGGGCGAATTTTCCTCCTTATTAAAATTCGCCTCGTGCTCGTGCCGACGCACTCGCAAGGTCCCCTCAACATCCTTTGCTGCTTTCTTCTTGGGTCCATGTAGATTCACAACCTCCAGAATGGCATCGATGCGCGGATCAATATCATAAACCTTCGGTCGTCCTCCACTCTCCAACGCTTTGGCAAAAAATTCACGAACTGTGAGCTCGAGGTCAGCACGCGGTATAACCTGGCGCGCCGTAGCGATTGTGGCGCCATTGGTTATGTGGATCTCACCAGCTTCTGGCTTTTCAGCATCTTCATGTGCACCACCTTCGGATGCACCAGCAGCTCCCAAGATAAGACCAAAAATAGTCGTCTTTCCGGCCCCGTTTTGGCCCATTAACGTGATCTTGGTGCCTCGGCGGACCGTGAAGCTGGCTTCATCCAAAATAGGCTTATTATGGCCATATTCGAAAGAAACCTCCTCAAAACGGATGATCGTATCGCCAGAGAATTCGCTCTTTGTTGTCTTTGTATTTTTAGCCATGAAGATACAGCCTACAGGATTTTCTCCATAAAGTGAAATGGACCGCCAACTTATTTAACCTTCTTACTCATCCAGAAAACCCCAAGACCGACGAGAACTATGATGCCGGACCATATAAGAGCTTGGCCGGCACCAAGATTTTGCCAGACAAGACCG
Source organism: uncultured bacterium (assembly GCA_903826185.1). Taxonomy (GTDB): domain Bacteria; phylum Patescibacteriota; class Minisyncoccia; order Phycocordibacterales; family PALSA-1337; genus C7867-002. The sequence continues at coordinate 5,926 of CAIKDL010000017.1, forward strand.
CCAACAATGCCAGAGATCATGGCACCAAAACCGATGGCACCATTCAACAAACCGTAAGCGGTGCCGCGCTCATATTCGAGGGCGTGCTTGGCCACATGGGCGCGCTGAGTAGCGTCAGTACAAGCAGAAAATGTTCCCATAATTGCGAAGAAAACTCCGAGCGCAACCGGCGTGCTGGCCCAAGCCATTCCGAGATAAGAGACGATGAGAATGACGTAGCCCAAAACTAAGACCTTGGCGGTGCCAATCCTATCGGAAAGCTTACCGGCACTGTACGAGAAAGCTGTGTAAGAAATGCTGTATATCATGTAAAAAAGTGGTATCGAAGCAACCAGAAGACCGACTGACGCCGTCTTCAAAAGCAGCACCGCTGTCGGCAAACTACCGATAGACAAAATGAATATCGCTAGGATATATAATTGGAATGATTTCGGGAATGAGAAAAATGTTCTCCAAGAAAAAACTTTGTGGCCATTAGGCGCCTTGGCTGTCGCAACTTCCTTCACAAAAAATATCGTCGCCACGGCGATCAGACCAATAACAAAAGTTGTCAGAAAGAATGTACCCCATTGACCAGGCATATATTTGAGCATGAAAAATGCTGCCAATGGTCCGAGTATCCCGCCAGCGGTATCCATAGCTCTGTGATAACCAAATGATTTACCTTTTTCTCCTTGCGCTGACGAAACAGAGATGATGACATCGCGCGGAGCCTCGCGAACACCCTTGCCAATTCGATCCGTCACACGGAGGCCGAGTACGCCGGCTACACCCGAGAAAGCTGCGGCCACCATATAGAAAGGCCTGACCGCTATAGACAATCCGTAGCCGATGAATATAAATATGCGACGACGACTAATCTTATCCGAGAGATTGCCCGAATATATCCTAAGAAAATTGGCAGCACCGTCGGCGATGCCCTCCACAAGCCCAAGCGAAGCCGCACCAGACTTGAGCACGCTGGTGAAAAACGCCGGAAAAGCCGAGAGAATCATCTCGTTGGAGAGGTCATTGAAAAAACTAGTCAGACCCAAGAAAAAAATGTTGCGGTTGAGACCAAAGATCTTACGTGGTGAGATCGATGGGGTTTCGATGGGATGCGTTATTATATCGTCCATGCAACGAGATTATAGCACGAGTAATAAAATGAGTAACAAGATGCATAACAAAAAACCGAGGAAGAGTTACCTCCCTCGGCTGTTAATCGGCGCAAGAACCTTTAGAACGCCAGATTCGTCTTGACCTTACTCGCAAAGTCCATGAATTCACTTAGACGACTCACATGGATCACGATCGTCGGTTCATTGACTTCGAGCACGGTGCGGCTGGGCTTCAGGTTGCGGGGAAGCCAGGCTTTCATGGGGCCAGCTTCGCTGTAGGCCAACCAGATGAAGCCGAGCTTCTTGGACAGACCCCAGACCGGCCAGAGATCCCACGGCGTGTACTTGCTCGCCAAGACAACGTAGGCACCGACTTCCCCTTTCCAGAGACGAGCCATGCC
>CAIKDL010000018.1 GCA_903826185.1 uncultured bacterium
TAGTTCCTACCTCTGGTAGCAACACCTACTTGTTGAAGTTGAGCTGTAGCTACTCAGACGGTGTATCTGCTCCGACTACGAAGACCAGCACAGCTATCCTTAAGATATCTAGTTCATATAGACACGAGTAGTCAAGAAGAACAGTTATTCGTAAGACACGCCGTTCGTCCTGCTGGACGACGGCTCTTCTCGGCCATCTTCATGGCTTCCGAAAGGTCTTACGAATAACTGTTCTTCTTGACTTAGTAAGGCAACGTTATCACAACCCTAACTCCGCCAACTTCTCTTCTTGAGCCTAGTGATATGGTGCCATTATGAGCCTCTATAATCGCTTGAGCCATCGAAAGACCTATACCCATGCCTGTGGGATGGGAAGTCTGGGCTTGGCTGCTCCTGTAGAATAGCTCGCTGAAGATCTTCTTTTTGTCGTCTGGCGAAAGTTCGGCACCGGTGTTCTCTACAGACATCTCAAAAGTGTTCTCGGTAGCATGAGCAGCTATCTTGATAGATCCATTATCGAAGTTATATCTAACGGCATTTTCTATAATGATAAATAAGGCTTCTCTCATGCGGTCTTTATCTATAGGGACATTTGGCCAGTCTTCATTGGTTGTGGGGATATTTATAGTGAGGTGCTTACGATCTATGTCTTTCTTCAATTCGGTCAGTATCTCGTCTACAATTGTTTTTATGCTAACAGAGGCCTTTTTGAGCTGTTCTATACCAGAACGCAAGGCGGATATACTAAGCAGGTTATCTATGAGGTGATTCAATCTACCAACGGATTCACTCATATCGCCCATGGCCCTCTTGAGTTCCGGCGATACGACACCATAAGAATCGCTCATTAGTGATTCTAGCTGCCATTTGATGCTGGTTATAGGCGTACGCAAATGGTGTTGAGTTATCAATATAAACTGGTTCTTGGCCTCATCGATCTTCTCTAGTTCCAGGCGGGCGCTGCGCTCTACTTGGTATGAAGCGCGAATTTCCTTGGTTTGTTCCTCAACCTTTTCTTGCAGATGTTTGTTCAAGTCAGCCAATTGCTCGCTTTGCTCATCTTCTCTCACTGCGCTTTTGATGAGGTATATTCCCAATCCGGAAAAGGCCAAGAAAATAAATATTTTACCGTATACTCCAAGGAAATCTCCAACGAAGATATTGACGAAGGCGGCCAAGGACATGGCGATAACCAAGACTTCTGTGATAACGATCTTTATCCTCATTTGGTTGTATCTGAAGATGGAATAGGCAATGATCGATACCCAGATGATACCAGAGGTCGGTCCGAGCCAGGTCCAGTCGTAATTTCCCATTTGTGGCAATATGGAGTTACAGATAATTCCGGAGGTGACTCCAACTAAAAGACCCACGATGTTCAGGATGATATTTCCACGAAGGGCTTTGTCTGTATTTCGTACGAACATCCTTATAAGCACTATAGTTCCGGCTACATATATCCCCAAATTTACCAAGAAGAAAGCCAAAGAATATTGACCATATTGCCATCCCCACAGGACGCCAGAAGGCATGTTCTTGAGTGCGATCGGGTTGCCAGCTATATAATCTGTGAAGAATAAACAATAAAAAGAGGCGCCGGCTATCAATACTAACAATGATAGTAGCCAACCATTAGGAAAAGCTTCTTTCTCGAATGTCTTAATAAATACAAATATTAATATAGCTATGATGGTTCCCAGGAAAAATGTCAATCTGATACCAATCGCCTCTAGTCGATAGTTATTAAGGAAAAGCGAAACAGCGATAATTGCTGTATAAGCAGCTACGACATACATGGTCAAAGCAAATGTTCTGGAGGAGAGCTTTTTACTGCCCCAGTAGGTCACAGTAGCCAAGCTGGTTATCAAGATTGCGGTTATCCATATAGGTACGGAGTAAGCGCTTATGATCATGATAGGTACTGAGTATGCGGTTATTATCATTGTTTATATTATTAAGACGAACGGGGCTTTTTATGGCTTGATTATAGCATTTGAATGGATTTATAAACATATTGCATTTTCCACAAGTGGGTGTAAACTTGGATGGTACCTGTGACCCGGCTGACACCGGCGAGGTAGAAGAAAGAAAGCCAGCGGGCTGGGCCCGCAAGCGCGAATGTTGGGATGCGCCAAGGCGAGTAGAATCTTCCGACGCTGTGGCGATACGCAGCTAATGAGAACAAAACAGGGTGGCACCGCGACGAAGTCGCCCCTGCGAATTTATTAGATTAATAAATTTGGAGGGGCGTTTTTGTTACCTAAACATAAAAAGCTTCGCCACATTAACAAAATGGAAAGAACATATATAAAAGACCTGAAAGACCATGTCAGTCAAGAAGTGCTCATAAAAGGCTGGGTAGATGTCAGGCGCGATCAAGGTAAGCTCATATTCTTGGATTTTCGTGATGTTTCCGGAAAAGTCCAAGGTGTTATTTTGCCGGCGCCGAAGAATGCGACCGGACCAAGCGCCGCTCATGAAGTTGGTGTTATCTTGAGGCCTGAATGTGTGGTGTCAGTGAAAGGTAAAGTTAATCAGAGGCCACCCAAGAATATTCAAAAAGATAAGCAGAATGGCGATATCGAACTTGAGATCTTAGAGATCGAGCTTTTGTCGAAGGCGAGGGAATTGCCGTTCGAACTAGGTTCTGAAGTCAACCTCGATACTTATCTGGATAATCTGCCATTTACTCTGCGCGACGACAAGCACAAAGCCATATTCAGGGTTCAGGCAGTTATCATCAATGCTTTCCGCGAATACTTAAACACACAAGGTTTTACGGAATTCCAGGCGCCGAAACTGATCGGTGAAGATGCTGAAGGCGGCGCCAATTCATTCAATATTGAATACTTCGGACACGTCGCGCACCTCGGTCAGAGCCCGCAGCTTTATAAGCAGATCATGGTGGGCGTTTTCGAGCGTGTATTTGCCGCTGGTAACGTTTATAGGGCTGAAAAGCACAGTACAACGCGTCATATCAACGAATATACCAGCTTGGATATCGAGATGGGATTCATCAAAGATCATACTGATGTTATGAAAATGGAGAGGAATATCTTGGCTTATATCGTCAAAGTTTTGAAAGAGAAATGCGCCGCCGAGTTCAAGCTGCTTGGCGCGACGATACCAGAGATCCCAGAAGAGATTCCGGCGGTTAAGCTTCGTGAAGGTCAGGAGATAATCAAGAAAGAACACGGCATTGATTGTTCTACAGAACCTGACCTAGAACCGCAGCACGAGCGTTGGCTTTGTGAGTATGCCAAGAAGAAATGGGATTCTGACTTTATCTTCGTGACGCATTTCCCGGTTTCGAAGAGACCATTCTACACCTATGAAGATGAGAATGATCTAGGTTTTACGAAAGGTGCGGACTTGCTTTTCCGTGGCATCGAGATCACTACTTTGGCTCAGCGCATACATGACTATGACAAGCTAGTAGAGTCGATGAAGCGCAAAGGTCTTGATCCAGAGAAGTTTAGGTACTATCTGCAAGCCTTCAAATACGGTATGCCTCCGCATGGTGGATTCGGTATAGGTTTGGAGAGATTGACGGCCAAATTCTTGGGTATAGATAACATCAAGGAGGCTACTCTCTTCCCGAGGGATATAAATCGCATCGATAACTTGCTTTCGAGTTAGAGAATGCTTGCGCCGTAGATTCCTTAGTGATATATTTATGCCCATGACAAATTCGCAAAGTTATAACTATTTTAGTTACTCGTTTATCACCGGAAATATTTCCGGGATCGACCTTTGCAATTTTCTCTCCTAGATATCGAAAAGACTAAGAAAATCACACAGGCGGGTCCCGGAAACGGGGCCCGTTTGTCGTATCCACGCCAAGGTGGTGGGGAACGAGCGGCAAATCAAAAGCACATTTATAGGAGAGAACTAAAATGAAACTGTTTATGAGCGTGACGAAGAGTCTGACGCCGGAGAAGCATGCCCGAACCGAACATGGCCAAATCGGATGGTGTCCGGTTTGGAACGTCGGCCTGAAGAGATATGTAATGAAAGAGCACATCTTTTTTAGACCAAATGGATCAGCCGGCATATGGTTGGCTGTCGAAGAGTATCGGGCCGAGATGGCGGAGTTCAGACGGCAGAAGGTGGAGCTTCATCTGCGCCGCAAGAGCTTAGGTCATTTGGGTTGGCATGGCAGTTGAGCGATACCGCCCGAGTTTTGTGCTTAAAAGAGCATGAACCGGGCGGTTTTTTATTTGACATGCGTGGCGTCACACTTTTTGTGCAGGTTTTTTGTTACAATGTCTATTACTATCATGAAAATAATCATTGGAAGCGTTTCAACTGATAAGATAAGCTTTGTTAAAAAGGCCTTAGCTCCAAAAGATGGAGACTTACTTTTGCCAATGAAAGTGGAGTCTAGTGTTGCCAATCAGCCTTTTGGTGAGGATGTCATTTTGTCTGGTGCAAAAAATCGCGCGCGAAATGCTGCAAACGCTTATGGCAATGATGGCTTCGATCTCGCAATCGGTTTAGAAGGAGGTTTGGTCAAGGAGGTGAACTTATACCATCTCATGTGCGCAGTGGTCATCGTGAATAATACTGGTAAGGAATTCATTGGAACAAGCCTGAAAAGACCACTTCCGCAAGAAGTTTCCGACGCCATAATTGCTGGCAAGGAGTTTGGTGTTGTCATAAGGGAATATGCGGCTGATCATGCCGAAGATGATGTTACCGAGCTTGTTACTCGAGAGAAAAGCTTTATCGAAGCGCTGAACGAGGCTTATTGTAAATCAATCAGTAAATATTGTATCGAATCTTCATTCAATAATCGATCCGGCCAAACTTTACGAGTTGTCTATCATGATATTGACAAGGAAGATGAAGTTATCGGAAAAAAGATAAGATGTGTGCACGGATTTTGTTTTTATAAA
>CAIKDL010000019.1 GCA_903826185.1 uncultured bacterium
AGGCAAATAAGTGAAAAAGTTCATAGTCCGCATAGCGAGACTGTACGCGCCATTCAAAAAGCGCTTACTGGTCTCATTGTCGTTGTTGATGACAATCGAACTCGTAAGTCTGGCCATGCCATATGTTTACGGTCGATTGGTCAACGCCGCTTCTGGTCACAAGCTCGCTGGAGTTGCGTTGTTCTCATTCGGTTGCTTGGCGGTGTTTTTAACATCGCGCGGTGTTGATTGGATCCGTGATAAGTTCACTCTGGCTCTTGAGCTGGATACGAACCTTCACGTCCCAAATCAGACCATTAGCAAGATCTTGGAATACTCAGTTGGTCAGCACCATAACGAGAATTCCGGAATCAAGCAGCAGGTCATCAACCGTGGTGAGAGAGCGATACAAGAAGCCACTAGTCGGATCTTGTTCGATCTGGCGCCGATGGTGTTGGGATCGATCATCACGATCATCATACTGTTGGCGTACAATCCAACAATTGGTCTCATCACATTGCTCGGCGCTGTGATCTATATCACAGTCATACGTCAGGCCAATTCGAAATTCATCAAGCAGATCCGTTTGATCCGCAAGAAGAATCGCGCGACTGGCAAGATCTACAACGAGCTTGTCAGAAACGTCGAGTTGGTGAAGTTGAATGCCCAAGAAGCCAAGGCTCAAGGTGAGTATAGTGTGGCTCTCAAGGACAGCAACACCTTCGAAACCAATACGTGGTTAGCTGTGATACGTTACTGGTTCACCAGTGGTCTCATCGTCACGTTCACCATGATTGTGGTCTACTTCGTTTGCGGTGCCATGGTCTGTTACGATGCGATAAGCATCGGCGCCATGGTGGCATGCATCGGTTGGGCCAATCCGGTTTTGAGTCGAGTGACTCAAGCTGGCAACATTCAAAGAGCTATCATGGGTTGGCGTGCGGATATCGAACGGTACTTCGTGATGATGGATATTCCTTGCGACATCATTGTCATGGAAAATCCAGTCCGGCCGGATAGGTATCTTGGTCGGATAGTCTTCGAGAATGTCTCGTTTACGTATCCGCGTCGTAAGACTCAGGTTGCCAAGGACAAGGATCATATAGTTGACATCGATGGCGATGGTGACGACGGCGAAGATTCTGGTAAGAAAAAACCTGGAGAGTCTGAAAAAGAAGTCGATCCAGCCATTGAAGAAGTCTCGTTCACGCTCGAGCAAGGCGGAAGATATGCTGTGGTCGGAGAATCCGGCTCTGGCAAATCTACCATCAGGCATCTGATGCTTCGGTCATATGATCCTCAAAAAGGGAGAATACTGATCGACGGTATCGATCTGCGGACGCTCGATCTCCGGCATTATCTGGAGCACGTGGGCGTTGTCGATCAGGATGTGCTTCTGTTCGATCGGTCCTTGCGAGACAATATCGTTTGGGCCAGAGATGACAAGCTGCCAGTCTTGACCGAGACGCAATTGCTCGATATCTGTCAGCAGGCCTGTATCGACCGGTTCTTTTGCCGGTTGGAACATGGTCTCGAAACAGAGATCGGTGAGCGCGGAGTCAAGCTCTCTGGTGGTGAGCGTCAACGAGTCGGGATAGCTCGAGCCCTGGCGAAGCATCCATCGATCTTGGTGTTCGATGAAGCCACGTCTCACTTGGATTCGGTCAATGAGGCCGACATCACGGAGTCGATCGAAAAGGCTTCGGTTGGACGGACGACGATCATCATCGCACACCGTCTCTCGACGATCCTGTCAGCCGACAAGATCTTGGTCTTGGACAAAGGCAAGCTGGTCGGCATGGGCACTCATCAAGAGCTCTACGCCGGTTGTGACAAGTACAAAGCCTTGGTTGGTAATCAGATCATGGCCTTGGAGAAGTTGCACTTCGGCTTGATTGGATCTGGCGGAGCGAAGACTGTTCAACCGTAAAGGTTGCGGTTGTCCACAAGCAAAAGCAAAAGCAAAATGTTCGTAACAAAAGACCGCCGGCGGGTGCCAGCGGTCTTTTTTCTTTCGTAATTATTATTTGGCGCGCCTTTTATGTTTTTGCGCGCGGCACTTTTTATTACTTAGTTCCAACAAAACTCAAAGCCATCTTCTGTTCCTTCGGATCGAACAGGGCAATCTTGAAGCTGTAAGTCTTACCAAGCTCCAAAGTTTTCTTGAGCTTTTCCTCAGAACCGAATTCGGTCACACGGACCAAACCAGCGACACCTTCCTCTATGGAAGCCAATGCGCCATGGCGGTTGTATTTGATGATGACTCCGGAAACGGCCATGTCCTTCTTGTATTTCTTGGCAGCCTCGATCCATGGATTGGTCTTAAGCTGTTTCAGAGACAAAGAGATCTTGCCGTCCTTGACCTCGATGATCTTGGCGCGGATCTTCTGACCAACCTTTACGAATTGGCGAGGATCTTCCACTAGACCCCAGTCGATCTCAGAAATGTGTATCAAACCTTCAAGATTTTCTTCGAGCTTGACGAAGACGCCGAAGTCTACGACGCCGGTGACGGTGCCATCGACTTCATCGCTAACTTCGTATTTGCTGACAATCTTTTCTTTTTCTTTTTGTTCAGAACCCTTTTCTGAGAAGATCAGTTTGCCTTCCTTAGGATCGGCAGTGATGATTGAAACGCCGATATGTGTACCAACGAGCTTTTTTAATTCTTCCAATATCTTATCTTTATCTCCATCAGCTATGCGAGGATAATGCTCCGCCTTGAGTTGTGAAGCCGGAAGGAATCCCATGATGCCTTGCCATTCGATGAGAAGACCGCCCTTGTTAGCTTCCTTGACTGGAAGTTCGAGAACTTTCTTTTCTTTGATAGCTGTTTCAGCTTCGCTCCAAATGAGAGCTGTGCGAGCTTCCTTGAGTGAGAGTTCGTAATAACCATCTTTGTGAGCGGTGTCGACGATCTTGGCAGCGATGACGTCGCCGACATTGATCTTCTTGATGACGTCACGAGCGGTCATGAATTCACGACCGTAAATGATACCTGTACCAAATGGTGCCAAGTCTATATATACAGCTGACTTCTCAACCGCGATTACTGGACCTTCGACAAGATCTCCGATGATCGGAGGATTCTTGGCTCCGGTGGTCAAAGTTCCCATGACCGTAACTTTTTCTTCCGCGACGACAGCCGCCTTATTCTTCGGGGCGTTGGACTTTGTTAATGTGGAAGACTTGCTGGACTTCTTCTTTGTCGTGACTTCTGTAGATTCTTTTGCGGAATCTTTTGCGGTTACCTTGTCTTCTGCCTCTTTCTCTGTAGCTTTATCTGCAACCTCAGCCTTTTCGTGGCTCAATGTAGCCTTTAATTTATTAAACATTTGTGTGACGCGCTCCGCTTTTTAGATTAATAAGGCCGAGATGGTGCTCTCCGTGAGCCAAAACATCCGGCATAAATTGCGGGATAACGCGAAATTTGTAATGAAACACTCTTCTAACTGCGGCTCAATATAGCCTATTGTTGTCATTTTGTCTAGGAAATATTGATTTATCAAAGCTTTGGGTGCAGATTGGGATTAGAAATGGAGGTGTAAAATGCATGGATTGTCAGTTAAGTGTCGTGTGATTAAACCACGACAACGTCAGGGGTTAAAGGCAATCGATAACGAATTTCTTGATAAGGCAATCAAGGAAATGCGTGATCGTCGCCAGGCAAGATTCATTGCCAACTTCATTGGAAGTATTGCACGCGAGTCAGATTGCGGCAGTATTATCCTGGCACGCTCCAAGGATGGCAAAGAAAAGATCCTGGTCGTTCCAAGCGTGGGGTTACGTCAGAAAGACGGGCCAGTTCCGCTCTGTTATTGTCACGCACTTGGATCGCGCCCGAAGTTGCCCAGGACAGATGCGGCACTGGCAAAATGGTGTATGGGCTTCAGCGAGCAGCTGGATCTGTTATCCAAGCTATCATTGTTCACTGTTGGTCCGTTTGATCCTGGCGGAAATTTCAGAAAGAAGATCGCTGTCGAACTTTGGCACGCAGTTCACGACCCTCTTCTTGACGAATTGCTGCAAACTAAGTAATCAGTATCCAAACCCGCATCTATGCTATAGGTGCGCGGTTTTTTGTTGGCATCATTTATTGACACCAAAAAATTATTTGCTAAACTTACTGTGTCGATTAATCTCGGCTGGTGGGACAAAAATCTAGGTGACACAACCCCGCTTCGGCGGGTTTTGTGTTTATAAACATCGCGTCTGATTCGCACCAGATCCTTGGCGCAGCTATCATTTTCTGCTAAACTCTAATCACTAACGTCTTTAAATATCATGATAATCACTTACCTAGGAGGAGAATCTGTGAAAGTCCAATTCGGTGACACGATACTTTCTTTCAATCCGATTTCTAAGGATTCGTCTTTGAAGCCAGCTAAATTCGGTGCGGATATAGTTTTGTCATCACTCAACAATCCCGACATGAACGGAGTCGATCAAGTGACCTTCGGTGACAAGAAACCATTTGCCATCACTGGACCAGGTGAGTATGAGGTTCGTGGCGTTTTCATAAAAGGGCTTCCTTCAGAATCGAATTACGATGGCGGCAACGCAGCCAGCAAGGACAAATTCATAAATACTATATATACAGTACAACTCGAAGGCATGAATATCTGTTTCTTGGGTGGTCTCAGTCAGACAGAGCTCCCGAAGGAAACCGACGAAGAGATCGATGGTGTGGATATTTTGTTTGTGCCGATCGGTGGTAACGGAGTATTGGAACCGTCCAAAGCCTATAAGTTGGCGGTCTCAATGGAACCAAAGATTATTATCCCGATCCATTATGGAGATCTTGGTGCCAAGGATGCTCTGAAGATATTCTTGAAAGAAGCTGGTGAAAATCCAACCCCGACATCAAAACTGACGCTCAAGAAAAAAGATTTGGAAGGCAAAGACGCAGAGGTTGTCATATTGGAGAAAGAGTAGTATAGTATGGCGAAAGCCTAATCAATAAAAAACATGACCATCGAAGCCTATATCTCAAATCTGAAATCAAAGCCGGCGCACATTCGTCAGCAGATCGCTTTTTGGTCTTCATTCGGTGTCACCGTTGTCATATTCTTGTTCTGGTTGGCATCGGTTACAGGTGTTACTGGTTCTGCTACGAGTACTGTCGCGCAAGCGGTTGATCGCGCTGGTTCTCCGGCACAGTCCATAACCGCCAGCGTTGGCTCGCTTTTTGGTGATATTAAGGACATTTTCTTTGCTCCGAAAAAGATTACATATTCTTCTATTGAAGTCAGACCAGGGAAGTAGTCTGTTTATTTTTGTCCAATTTTTAATAAGTCTATCGATATGCCGCAGCCGCCGTTGACTGCGGTTTTGCTTTGTTGTAATGTCAGAACAGGTTAAATGTAGTTATCGTTGTTCTTGAACAATCGCGATCATTCGCGTCAACATCAAATAGGAGGCCTGGAAAATGGCAAAAGCAGCGAGCAAAGTGGGGGCCGTCGCAAGTCGTAAACAGCGCGGGGGAATCGATTACCAAAAAGGCTCTTGGATCAAGTTGGATAAGGAAACCTTGAGACCCGGCGACTTCCTTGTCTCCGACGACTGTAACCCGAATAACCTGGAGCATTGTGGCGAACAAGGTCATGGCTGCTGTTTTACCATGATGGCGCTGCCTTCCAGCTACTTCGGGTTACCAGCCAACAAAGCGGTGGTCAATAAAGGCATCTTCTGGCGGCTGATCGGCCTGGTTTCTGGTAAGTGGCACAAGCCGCGGAAACCGAAGCTGTCCGAAGAAGAAAAATGGGCCTTGGCGCAGAAGCGTGTTATGGACAGCTACAAGAAGCGCGGGTTCGTGAGGACGGCCGCCGACGAAGAGGCCTTGCACATGTTCTTCAGTCCCGGGTGTGTCCCGACCGGTCTCACCCAAGAAGAAGTGTTCCAATGCATCTCCTTTTACGCGATGAAGCGTGAATTGGACATCTCCTTCTTGCCTGGAGAATTGCAGTTTTCCGGCGTAGTGACTCGGAAGCAATTCCGGAGCAAAATGGAAAAATTCATCTGCCGATCCCTCAGGGAGTTCAGAAAGGAGTTGGCCCGCGGCGCGGTGACGATCTTGAAAGTCAAGCCGACGACCTGAGCCTGATCGCCGACGAAGCCTTCATTGAGTGTACAAATCACAGAGCGTACGACCATAAGGTACGACGCTCTTTTTATTTGCTCTTGTTTTGGGCATTTTTAGTCAATAGCTTGACATAACTGAAATCTCATGTAGTCTTAATCCTGGAAAGGAAATTCAAATATGAAATGTGAGATTTGTGGATCCAAAGATCCACCACTTCTGATGTTGCTGCCAATCAAACAGAAAGATGGCAAGCTCGAGACCATGGCGTGCAAGAAATGTGCCGAGAAATCATCGGCATACTGTAAGAAACATCGGCGAATCCATCAAGGGTTTATCGATGGTACCACAGCATGCTTGTCATGCGTGGAAGAGCTTGTTGAGGCGAATCGAGCCATAGCCGACAAGATCTCCGATCGTATTAACGACGCGCTCGGTGAAGGTCAATTGCAGGATGATCTGAACGAGGCGGCAGAAACAGCCTCAGTAATCATGTCTTGCACTGTGGAGATCTCGATTCTGCGTTTTGTGTCTAGCAAGGCCGCTCGCACGAATTGCACTGTCGAAAAAGTGATCGTCGAAGTCGAAAGAAAGGGATCACCGTACTTTTTGAGCTGATCGTGAACTTAGGCCGTCCAACCACGTGGTTGACGGTCTTTTTTATCCAGATTTTTGAGTGACAAACACCTCCACATTTGCTATAATGTGTTGGTAATAAGCCACACGCTTTTTTAATTTTGCGGACGAAATTCTCGCCAATTATTACAAAAAACATAGCAATCAATGCCGAAAAGATCCGATAAAAAACCAGAATCAAAAGATGGAGCTGCTGCTGTGCCTGCACGCGCCGCTGGCGCTGGCGTCATAAACCGCAGCATCACCACCGAGATGCGTGAGTCGTATCTCGACTACGCCATGTCGGTCATTACTGCACGTGCGCTCCCGGATGTACGCGATGGATTGAAACCAGTGCATCGCCGCATCCTTTTTGCTATGCATGAGAAGAATCTGACCGCTTCTGCTAAGTTCCGTAAGTCAGCTGTGGTGGTTGGTGACGTCCTTGGTAATTATCACCCACACGGTGACGCCGCCGTCTATGAATCCATGGTCAAGATGGCGCAAGATTTCTCCATGCGTTATCCGCTGATCCAAGGTCAAGGTAACTTCGGAAATATCGACGGCGACCCAGCTGCTGCTATGCGTTATACCGAGGCGCGCATGTCCAAACTTTCCGCTGAACTTCTCCGCGATATCGACAAAGACACTGTGGATTTCCGTCCGAACTACGATGGCACTCGCAAAGAACCGATAGTGCTTCCGACATCAGTGCCGAATCTTCTATTAAATGGAACATTGGGTATTGCTGTTGGTATGGCTACAAATATTCCGCCACACAACCTGACTGAAGTTGTTGATGCTACTGCTCATCTTGTAGACAATCCAAGCGCCACAACTGAAGACCTGCTCGGTTTCATAAAAGGCCCAGATTTTCCGACCGGCGCTGTTATGTATGGTGAGAAAGATATCCATCATGCTTACGCCACTGGTCGTGGAGGCATCACCGTGCGTGGTGAGGCCGAGATTATCGAAGACAAGAAAGGTCAATTCCAGATTGTCATCACTTCTATCCCTTATCGCGTCAATAAGTCTGAGCTCATCATGCGCATGGCCGACCTTGTTCGTGATAAGGTTGTCGAAGGTGTTCGTGCTCTTCGTGACGAATCCGATCATGACATCCGCATTGTACTCGACTTGAAACAAGGTTCATTCCCGGAAAAAGTCTTGAACTTGCTCTACAAGCACACTCAACTCGAAGACGCTTTCCATATGAATATCGTGGCACTGGTAGACGGCGTGCCTCACACTCTTGGCCTCAAGACCATTTTGGAAGAATTCGTCGAACACCGCGTAGAAGTTATCCGTCGTCGCACACAGTTCGACCTGACCAAAGCCGAGGACCGTGAGCACATTTTGCTTGGTCTCAAGAAAGCACTTGATCATATAGACGAGATCATTACTCTTATCCGTGCTTCCAAGGACACTGCAGACGCTCATGCCAACTTGATGAAGAAATTCAAGTTCTCGGACAAGCAAGCCACGGCTATCTTGGAAATGAAGTTGGCCAAGCTCGCCGGACTCGAACGCAAGAAAATCCTCGATGAACTTCATGTTATCCAAGACCTCATCGCTGAGCTCAAGAGTATTCTTGCCAGCGAAAAGAAAGTTCGTAGCATCATCAAGACCGAGCTCGCCGAAGTGAAGCAGAAATATGGAGACGATCGTCGAACCAAGCTCGTGAAGCATGGCGTCAAAGAATTCAGTGCGGAAGACCTCATAGCCGACGAAGAGTCTGTGCTCGTGCTCACAAAAGGTGGATATATCAAGCGCACTGATCCTTCTGAATATCGCAAACAGAAGCGTGGTGGAGTTGGGGTCGTAGATCTTGATACCAAGGAAGAAGATTTCATTACTCATCTCATAAATGCGACCACGCATAACGATCTTTTATTCTTCTCCGATAAAGGTAAGGCTTATCAGATCAAGATGTTCGAGATTCCAGAAGGCAAGCGTGCCACGAAAGGAAAGTCCATCATGAACTTTTTGTCTCTGGCAGAAGGCGAACGTGTGACCTCTATTTTGCCGATGCCGAAAAACAAGAAGGAAGCTGAGGGTTTGGATCTTATGCTGGTTACAAAAAACGGAACAGGTAAGAAGACTTCAGCCAAACATTTCAAAGATGTTCGCAGGTCTGGTCTCATAGCCATCACTCTCGATGCTGGTGATGAACTTATATCGGCGAGTTTCGTATCAAAAAATGATGAAGTTGTGATTGCTACCAAGGATGGCCAGTCTATTCGTTTCAAAGAGAGCGATGTACGCGAAATGGGCCGTAATGCCGCCGGCGTGCGTGTAATCCGTTTGACTGAAGCTGATGCAAAAAAGAAGATTGCCGCCGATGCTGTTATTTCTGCTGATATTGTCTCCAAGGACGCCAAGAACCCATGTTTGTTCGTGATGGGCGCCAACGGTTATGGCAAGAAGACTGAACTTTCTGAATACAAGACACAGAACCGTGGTGGTTCCGGTATATTGACTATGAATGTCACACCGAAAACTGGCACTCTTATGGCCGCCAAGGTCGTTACTGATGTCGATGAAGAGATTGTCGCTATGTCCAAGAAGAGTCAGGTTATTCGTGTAGACCTCAAGGAGATCCCGACACTCAGCCGCGCTACACAAGGTGTTCGCGTGATGAAACTATATGAAGGCGATGAGTTGGCAAGTCTGGTGTGTTTGTAAGCTACTATGGATAATCTAGTTAATCATTATAGTATTGGAGGTTTTTTCCTCTTTTTCTCGTTAGCCATGTTTATTTCTGTTAAAGATTCATATAAAACCGGTGTTATTTTAGGGAGAACCTCGATTATTACTAGAAAAGTACAGAATATCAGCCGAGATAATTTTAAATATTTTAACGCCCTGTTGTTATTTTTTTCATTGATTGGGGTCCTTACATTGATAATAGGGATTAGGGTGTTGTTTTTGTATTAAATCTCTAAGCAGTGACAATAATCACGTTTTTTACTCTTGTCCCCACCTCGCACTCGAGAACCGCTTCTACCATGGCTATGACTGCGCTATAATACACCCATGTTTTCCGACCCCGTTGCTAATACCTCCAAACTCGGCCTTGCTGACGGCATGAAAGTTATAGACCTTGGTGCTGGATCGGGCTTCTATACATTTGAGGCGGCTAAGCGTGTTGGTAGCACTGGCCGTGTCTATGCCGTAGAAGTCCAGAAAGATCTTCTGGAGCGCATTCGTTCCATGGGTAAGACCCAAAGCCTCAATAACATAGAAGTTATCTGGGGCAATGTCGAAAAGATCGGTGGCACCAAAGTGAAGGATAGTTTGGTCGACAGAGCTATAGCTTCCAATATCCTTTTTCAAATAGAAAAACCTGACGATTTTGTCTTGGAGATCAAACGCATTATGAAGCCCGGCGGTAAAGTTTTGGTAGTCGACTGGAGCGAAGTAAGTCCACTGGGACCGAAGACACCGTTCTCGGCTGCAAAAGCGCAAGCACTCTTCGAAAAGTCCGGATTCAAACTGGATCAATCTTTTGGTGCCGGAGATCATCATTATGGAATGGTATTTACGCGCCCATAACACCCGGACGCGACAACAATAAACACACATGAATTCAAAATTTAGCAAATTTCAACTGATAACATTATCTGTCTTCGTCATTTTCATAATAGTTGGCGTTGGAGCTTTCGCTTTCTACAAAGGCGGATCGAACAGTAGCACTTTGCCAGCCATAACCATCTGGGGAACCATACCGAAATTGAAGTTCGACCAATACGTGTCTACTATCAGTAACAATTCCTCCATGCAGATAAACGTGACTTACGTGGAGAAGACCCAAGCCCAATTTACCTTGGATTTCATCTCGGCTTTGGCACGTGGCCAGGGTCCGGACGTAATCCTTGTGCCGATAGAGCTGGTTTTGCCAAATGAAGACAAGTTGGCGCTGATACCTTATTCTTCCATGTCGCAGTATGCTTTCAAGCAGATATATGTTCAAGAAGCTGACGTCTATCTCAATTCCAAAGGTATATTTGGTTTTCCTTTCCTGCTAGATCCGTTGGTTATGTATTGGAATAGAGATATGTTCGATGCTGCCGGTATAGCGACTTACCCAAGGCTTTGGGACGATTTCAGTAAGCTGAACAAAAGCCTTACCTCCAAGGATAGTAATGGTAATCTAAGAAAGAGTGCCGTGGCTTTGGGGCAATTCGGTAACATCAACAATGCTCGTGAGATCCTAGGGACGCTCCTCATGCAAGCCGGCAATCCCGTTACGGCTCAAGATGCTACCGGTTTGGTATCATCGAAGATAAACATGGCCAATAGCTCCGGCGTCGAAGCGGTGGTCAGATTCTTCTCTCAATTCGTCGATCCTGCTAGCCCGAATTTCTCTTGGAATAAGAGCATGCCAAATTCCAAATCAGCGTTCTTGTCAGGCGTGCTGGCGACGTACTTTGGTTTCGCTTCGGAACTAGCCGATATTCGATCAAAGAACCCCAATCTGAACTTCGACGTAGCGCTTATGCCGAGCCCGAAATCTGGCGGTACCGGAGTAACTTATGGGCGTATGTATGGTTTTTCCTTGGTTAAGACTTCGCCGAATTTGGCGGCTGATTTTCAAATTATAACCTTGCTTTCATCTGCTCAGTTCCTTGGTGATTTTTCCAAGAGTTTGTATCTTCCGAATGTTCGTCGAGATGTTCTAGTCACCGGTTCCGATGATCCTTACATATCATTATTTAACAATGCCGCCCTCGTATCCTCTACTTGGCTAGATGCCGATCCCAACAAGTCAAATCAGATATTTAGTGATATGATAGGAGCGTTCACTAGCGGCCAGAAGTCCATTAATCAAGCTGTTCAAGATGCTGGAGGCCAGTATGACGCTATTTTGAAGCAGGCGGTCGTGCAATAACAAATCATGAAAAAAACCATCATCAAACCATCAGTTATATCAAGCTTAGCGATATCGGCGGTTTTGGTCCTGTTTTTGGGGATGTTTTTGGCTCTGTCTTTGGCTCATGGCAATGTTCAGGCCGCGACGGATCCCGCTGTATCTGACCCTAAGGCCGACCCAACTAAAAGTAATTTTCAACTAGTCTGGTGTGATGGGCCTGATCTTTCATCACAACCAGATCTTCTTTCTGCAGCACAAGCCAAAAACGGCGGTTCTTATACCCCTTGTGATTTCGCTGGTGCTCTTCAGCAGGTCCAACACCTTATAAATATTGCCATGGTAATAGGCGTTCTAGCTGCCATTCTTTTGTTCTCTTACTCCGGATACCTCCTGGTCTCCGTGTCATTTACTGGCGATCAGGGCAGTGTGAAGAAAGCCCACGATATCTTCAAAAAAGTCGCTATAGGGTTTGTGATAATGTTGGCTGCTTGGTTCATTGTTTATCAGCTTATAGCTTGGTTGACTGGCAGCGGCAGTTCACCGAGTGCAGCTTTGTTGCATTGATTAAGCGTTGATTTAAGATTCACTTTTATTAAAAATTATTTAAAATAAATGAAAAAGTACAGCCTATCAAAGAAAAATACCGGACTACTTGTCATCACAGGTTTCATGATCCTGACCATTTTGTTGGTAACAGGTCCGACTGGTGCCTCAGCTGATGTTAACGGTGTGGCTGGAGGTGGGGGAGCCGTAAACGGTGTTAGCGCTGGTAACTTCGGTATTTCCAACCCATTGTCTGGAGTGAACTCGGTTAGCGACTTGGTTCAGACTTTCGCGCAGATATTCACTTACTTAGTTGTTTTGGTTGGTGTTTTGGCCCTTATATACACCGGTTTCCAATACATTATGGCTCAAGGTAATTCCGCCAAGATCACCGAGTTGAGGAAACAACTTCTTTGGATTGTAGTTGGAATAGCGATAGTCATAGGAGCCAGAATCATCATTAACGTCGTGATAAGCACGCTCTCTGCTACTGGAGCGGTTAATCAAAATATTATCAATAATGCCCAAAACGCAATGGGCCATCAGTAGTTATAAACCATATGAAAATCATTAGTAAAAAGACACTTAGTATCGCTTCAGTTGTTGTGCTGGCTATTCCTTTTCTTGCCAATGCCGCCGCCGGCCAGACTTTGAAGGACGTGATCATGTATACCATCATGCCGTACGTGAATATAGCCATATACGTGCTCATGGGAGTTGCCATGGTTATGTTCGTCTTCTATGTCATCAAATACTTCATCAAGCCTAGCGATGGCGCCGAGAGAGCTGAAGCTGGCAAATACGTCATGTACAGCGTCATCGGCTTCTTCGTCATCTTGTCTATTTGGGGTTTGGTCAGCATCGTCACGCATACATTCAACCTTGATTCCAGCCCGCAGAATCTAGCCGATTTCCAGAATATCTTTCCGACACAATAATCCACAGTTAAGCCAGTTTACTTGTGAGATTATGTTATAATGTAGCCTAGCGAGTTAATATTATTAAAAATCATAATAAATATGAAAAAATTCATAGCTATCGTAGCAGTTTTGGTCCCTTCAGTAGCCATGGCTCAGACAGTCATCAATGATGCCGGCTCTCTTACTAACAAGCTCACCAATCTAGGTAATACTTTCATTGGTCTTCTTATCGCTGCAGCCGTCATCTTCATCATCTGGCACGCAGTCATGTTCATCGTCAAGGCTTCCGACGAAGCAGAGCGTGGCAAGCACAGGAGTGGTGTTTTGTGGGGTATTGTTGGCCTTGCCATCATCTTGTCTATCTGGGGTCTTGTGGCCATCTTGAGAAATACATTCGCTACTGACAACAGAGCTCCTACAGAGGCATTCCCAGTTCTTGTTCCTCCTTCACAACCATAGTAAATAGTAAGTAATAGTCAAAATGCCAAGCATTATCCCTACAGCTTATGCCGCTGCCAATATGCAGCAGTTCACTAGTAATGTTCTCACACCTGTTATCAGAGAGATAGTCAATCCTATAATCTGGTTGATGTTTGGTGTGGCTACTGTGGTGTTCATATATGGAGTATTACAGATGATCATCAAAGGCGATGATGCGACAGCCAGAGAGGCTGGCCAGAAAAGCATGCTTTATGGAGTCATCGGTATGTTCATAATGGTCGCCGCCTGGGGTATAGTATATCTGATAGGGAATACGGTAAAAACGTTCTAGGTAAATCGAGAGTTTCAACAAAATTTCATAGAAACAAAAAACAAGGCTTGGGAGATGTGGTTCGGGTTTGCACCCTTACCACACACTCCCTTGCCTTGTTTGTTTCCGGCCTACTGAGACCAGAAATGATACTGCAACTTGTCGGTAGTAATCGGTCCACCACCGGCATCCACGAGTCGCCATTCGAAGAATGACGGCTCGAACTCCAGGTCGACGCCTTTGCCTGGTACGACAGTCTGCACTGTTCGGTCATCACCGTTCAGTCGGTACTGCCATATAGCTTTCCCTGGGACCCCATTACAGCGGGTCCGGAAGCTGAACCTCACGCGCGACGGGAGCTCCACTCCTTGCCACGCGGCGTTCGTCAGCGGCGCTGACACCCAATCGGCGAAACCGGCTGGTTGTGCCACTGCTACTCCACCTTTGGCCGTCGCTTTTGCGTCTTTCGGCGAGAAGAATGTTCCCGCCGCGACGATGATCACGACTGCGCCATAGAGGTAGTACCGGAGCTTCTGACTCCGCTCTTTCTTGCGAGCCGCTTCAGCTGCGGCTTCAGGACTCGGACTGCTTGGTATTGCCATTGTAGTGGCCTCCTTTTCTTAATTATTTATCTTTACCACCGACTGCAAGGTTCGCTCCACCACCGACGACTGCTGTGTGCAGGCCCGGAGGTGCATTCTCGAACTTTAACGTGTTAGTGGTGTTGTTTTCGCTCCGTTTCAAGACACCGAGGATGGCTTGTGTCGCCCTGAGAGCTTCCACATCGTTGCCGAGTTTTTTCTTACCATCGGCTGCCATCTGGAATCTCGCCTTCAACAAGTTGAGCTCGTTGCTGGTGCCTTCCAGGAAGATATTGTTCAGGATCGGATTCAATAACCGAATCCCTGTTTCTTCCTCGAACTTCGAGATCGCCGATTCGCCACCGAAGATCCCAGCCAACCAACTGGCAATCGCCGACTTGTTTGCATCCAGGGTCTCATACGAATTGAGACCGCAGAGGTCGGTGATGTGTGACTCGATCGTCGCTCGGATGAGCGCCTTCAGTTCCGGCTCCTTATACCGAAGCCGATGACTCAATGCGTCATTGGTGTCTCGGTTTTGGAAGAACTCCGTTACCTCGAACACCACCGTTTTTCCATCCGTTGTCTGTGTCTTGATGACGATCTTCTCGTCGGCAGTCCTGCCGACGGGTTCATGCTTTTGGAAGTTCAGCTCCGTGGGTTGCTTACTGTACCAACAGGGAGTGAAATGCAATCCCTGCGTATATACAGTTATACAATCCGTGAAGATGTTATCCATCCAAACTTCCGCCATTTGTACATCGACGGAAGTCCAGAGTTGGTCCTTGAGGAACACTAACAATCCCCAAGTTACCAAGAGTGGTAC
>CAIKDL010000020.1 GCA_903826185.1 uncultured bacterium
GTCATCATACATCTTCTTGAAAGCCGTGCGCACGGCCAAGTTGCGCCTCTCATCTAGAGTAAAAGCTTCTCGTGACCAATCTATTGAGCAGCCCATTTTACGGACTTGTTTGACGATGATGTCATGGCTTTCTTTAGCAAAAATATCGATGCGCCTCAAAAGCTCTTCGCGACCAAGATCGTGGCGCGACTTCCCTTCTTTTTTGGAAATTTCTTTTTCAACCTTGGATTGCGTAGCGATGGCAGCATGATCAGTTCCGGGTATCCAAAGCGCGCGCTTACCTGTCATACGCGCGTAGCGAACCATTATATCTTCAATGGCCAACATGAGGGCTGAGCCCATATGCAGAGTGCCAGTCACATTTGGTGGAGGCAAAACTATAGAAAATGGTTCGCCTTTCTCATAGCGCTTCGGGAGTTTATCTGGATTGAAATAACCACTCTTTTCCCAGGTATCATAAATACGGTCTTCGGTTTCGACTGGGTTGTAAGGCTTAAGGAATTTATCGTTCATGCACGAAATGATAGCAAAAAAGACGGGATTTTGTAACTACAAACAATAAGTCCTAACCTCCTTCACAATCTCTTCAAGCGAAGAGGCTGGCTTTAGCAAGAATTTCTTGACACCAAGAGCTTGGGCCTTTTTGATATCTGATTCCCTGTTGGCATTGGTCAGGATGATTACTGGTATATTTTTTACGCCTTCAATCTTGTGGATATCTTCCAGAACTTTGAAACCATCGACACCTGGGAGCAAAAGATCGAGCACAATCAGGTGAGGAATAACCTGCTTCAATTGGTACATGGCCTCTTCGCCATTGCTCACATGGATGAGATCGAAACCAGCCGAAATCAGCTTGTTACCAAGGATCGTGCCTATCATCATATCGTCTTCTATCCAAAGTATGATCTTTTTATTTTTTTCGCTATCATTATCCATAATGCTTCAATTGTACCACGGCCCGTACCACAACCCGAGTAAATGATATCCACAGATGGATATCTACACCATTCTATGCTGCCAGATTCTTGTTCTTAAGCGCTACGGTGACACGTTTTTTACTGCCTTTTTGGAATACAACTTCAAAATCAGAGAATAAAGCCAGAAAGTCACTTAGAGGTTTTTTGAAATGATCTAGATGGACTTCACCTATCAGATACTTCACAGAACCCAGACCCTTAAACTGTTGGAAGACATCGTACTCCAGACCTTCAATATCAAATTTAATAAGATCAACGACGGTTAGGCTATTTTTAGCCATAAAATTATCTAGTGTTTCTGTCTCGACTTTTATACCTTCGCCGGTCGCGAACAATGATGTACCCAGGTGGCTGCCTGGTCTCAAGAAGATCTCCAGCAACTGATCTGGTTTGGTATATATGGCTTTCTGAATTGGGACAATTGTTTTGATAGAACTGACATTATCTACCATTTTATCGAAAACTTTGGGATTTGGTTCAAAGGCAAATATCTTAGCATCTGGATATTGTGACTGAAAATAGCATGCCGACATACCAGTATTGGCTCCAAGATCTAAGATACTCTTTATGTCGCTAAACGGCAGCTTGTATTCTTCGCTAGCGAAGATCTCCTCCAGGACCCAGATATCGGATATTTCTTCAATTATGGCCGAAAAATGGACGCCACCAAAACTCAAGACAACTTTTCGTGGCTTTCTCAAAGAAGATCTGTTCAGTGCGTGCATTATCCTTAGGATAAAAAACAGATACAAGAGGACGATTTTGTCCTTCCAGCTCTGTCCGAGGTTCCATACGCCGCTCATTCTTTTCCATCTAGAATTCA
>CAIKDL010000021.1 GCA_903826185.1 uncultured bacterium
ATAACAACCCAAAGCGATAGTGGCGATAAATCCAGGCAAACGATACCAAAGTATCAAGAACAAACCGATGATTATGAAAGCGATGATGCCAGTCCTTATGCCACCGTCGATGGCAGCCTGACCAAGAGTAGGGCCTATCGTCTGTGTAGAAATGAGTGTGATTGGAACCGGCAAAGCTCCGAAGTTGAGATCACGAACAAGTTTGTTGGCTTGATCCACAGTGAATGAACCAGTGATGACGGCTTGGCCATTTGGAATCTCCTCACGAACAACCGGAGCTTCTATGAGCGCACCATCTAGGAATATACCGATATAGTCATTTACATGTTCTCTGGTAATCTTGGCAAAAAGCTGTTGACCATCGCTGGTGAAATTGAGACCGACTGTCGGTTGACCAGTTGTACTATTGAATTGGACTGAGGCACGGCTGACCATGGTGCCATTGAGTCCAGTCGGCTTGAATATGGCCATGTAAGCTTCATTGGTTGTAGTTGCATCGGCAGTCTTCAAAGTGGTTGAGGCGCGGAAGTCTTTCATGTCAGCATCAGTAGCAACTTTGAATTCCAAACTTGGAGTGGCCCCAATGGCGCTCTCAGCTTCATTGACATCAGTGACACCTGGAAGCTCGACTATGAGCTTATAAGCGCTTTCCTTTGAGGACAGCGCTGCTGCTTGTTCAGTCTGAACCAATGGCTCGCTAACATGCAAAGAATTGACACGTCTTTCGATGACGTCGCGAAGTGAAGACATAGAAGCAGAAACATCGCCAGAGGCGAGCTTGGAGATATCGGCTTGATAGACAAGGTGTGTACCGCCAGAAAGATCCAGTCCTAGACGAAATGGTTTGGAACCTACAGTCTGCCCCGCAGCCGGGATCTGTGTCGAATAAACAAAATAGCCGACCAAGGCGGCAAATATGAGTACGAATACGGCGCGAGCCCGATGTTTTAACATAAGGAGTATTTTACAGGTTTTTTGGGTTTGCGCAACCTATACACCCCTCTTCGAAAGCAGTGCCCTGAAAGTCTGCAAAGCTATGCGCAAGTCCAGCAAGAAAGACCTGTGCTTCACATAATAGAGATCATAGGATAGTTTATCGCGTGTGTCGTTGACGGCTACAGCATGGTGAGGATGAGTGGCATGATATATCTGCGCCCAACCGGAAAGGCCTGGCTGGATGAGGTGGCGTACATTGTAATAAGGTATCTCCTTCTCATAAACAGAGACCAATGCCGGCAATTCCGGACGAGGACCGATGAGTGAGATGTCACCGCGCAGGACATTCCAAAGCTGAGGCAGCTCGTCTATGCGAGTGAAGCGGATAAATTTACCGACGTGTGTCACTTGAAGATCGGACTTTCCCTCACTATTGTAAGCGCCGCCGTCATTGGCAGCCATGCTGCGGAATTTAATGATCTTGATTGGCCGACCATTCCTTCCGATGCGATCTTGGCGAATGAACAAAGGACCTTTGTCATCCATGCGTATTGCCCAAAAGATGAATGGATAAAAAATGAGCGATATAACACCGAGAATTCCGGCCACCAAAATATCGATCGTCCTCTTGACCACATCATAGACAAGCCGACCAACCGCAGAGGCGCCGGTATTTTCCACTAGCCAGCGTTCCCCGACCATAGATAATGGCACACGATCGAATATACCTTCATACAGCTTGGCCGCATCTATAACCTGAACGCCAGAGAATATCAAAGAATAAAGAAATGGAATTGCCGACTCGACCATCTTGTTATGGAGATCAACGACGATCACCGATGCATTGGCACGACGAACGGCCTCCCCTATCTTGACCACGGTGGCTTCGGCACTGGCAGCCGGTTCGAGCTTCTCTACAAAAGTGATGCCGTAACGAGAACGAGTGTTTATCTCATCGAATAGATCCTGGATCTCGCTATTTACGCCGACAAGAACGGCACGCTGGCTTCTAGCAGAACTGGCAACCGGAAATATCACCATGCGCCACAAAGCCAATAATAAGGTCGAAACGACTGCATATATGAAAAGATTGGCCTTAGGCGTTATGGAGACCGGCGCAAAATAGAAGAAGGCCACACTTATGAGAACGGCAATAGCCTGCGTGCGAACCAGAAGTCCTGGGATGTGGTTCGGCGAAAGTAATGAGCGCTTATTGTAGAGACCGGCGCTGAAATTTATGATAATGAAAACGATGAACAATATCGCAAAAGACGACAGATGGAGATATATGAGAGCGCGTCCTGGCATCTGACCATAACGTATAGCCAGCGCGATGATGAGAGAAAACAGATACGCGACCAGATCACCGACCAGTAATATCGCTGTGTAGACAGAGCTTTTGGTATGGATCATGAACGGCACAATACCATGATTTAACGGATATTTCAACCTCAGACACGTCGACGGCGCTTTTGCCAGAGGTCACTTTACATGTTACGTTTATAGTAATGAAAATCCTCTACGTCATCACCAAATCCAATTGGGGCGGCGCGCAAAGACATATCTACGACCTCGCGATGGCAATAAAAGAGCGCGGCGACACCGTAGTGGTGGCGCTCGGCGGTAATGGTGTGCTGCGCCAAAAACTCGAAGACCTGGGAGTAAAAACTTACACTATAGACAAACTTGGACGTGATTTGTCCGCGGTGAAAGACGCAGGTTCATTCCGCCAGATATTCTCGGTCATAAAGTATGAGA
>CAIKDL010000022.1 GCA_903826185.1 uncultured bacterium
AATCAGGACAGCTTTATTTACTCACTTAGGTCAGGCCTCGAGACATACCTCGTGGGCTCTGCCCCGAGGTAATTGATTTATTTCTATTATTGGCCTGGCCATGTTTGGACTGGTCAAAAATGCTAATACTGACACTAAAACCATTAAAATAGGGGCTATTTTACCAATGGTCGGTACACAAGCTTTCGCCGGTGAAGGTATGAGGAATGCTTTAGAGATGGCATTACATGATCTGGAGACAGCTCAAAATACTGGAAGTGGTTTGAAATTGAAATACAAGTATGAACTCGTGATAGCAAATAACAACTTCACTGCCAAAGACTCAATAAGTGCCGCTGAAAAGCTTATAGATGTAGACAAAGTCTCTGCTATTATCGATGCTTATGCTCCTGTCGGTAATGCAGTTTCACCAATCGCGGAAAAGGCTCATGTTGTACACATAGATGTGGCTTTTGATCCAAAAATAGCCGAAGGCGATTACAATTTTCTCTTATTTACCACCCCCGATACGGCAACTCGTTCATTCTTCGCTGAAATGCAGAAAAAAGGATTGCATACACTCGGCATTTTCAGGGTGAATAATCAAGGAATATACTCTGTCTACACTGCTATGGAAAATCTGGCTAGCCAGTATGGTGTTACCGTTGTTTCCGACCAGATGTTCCAGCCCGGCGAGAGAGATTTTAAGAGTATTATTGCGAAAAACTCTGTTATTAAGCCGGATTTATATGTTTTGCTGGCCCTGTCACCAGAACTTGAGATCCTGGCTAAGCAGCTTCAAGATCAAAACATTCACAATATATCGTCGACTATATATTTCGAGTTGGCCAAGGATAAAAGCGTGTTTGAGGGATTGTGGTCAGTTGGTTACGGAGAAATATCCTCGAGTTTTATGGATAAATACAAAGCCACCTATAACAGAGAGGTAACGTTTGGTGTACCAAATGTCTACGACGCATTTAATGTTGTTGTGCAATCGGCAGAATCGTATAGCGGTGTAGATAAACCATCACCAGAATATATTGCTAATAAAATCCAAGGAATAGGTGATTTTACTGGTGTACTAGGTAAGCTCCATGTTGATCCTGCAGGAATAATCGATACACCAACCTCAATAAAGGTTGTAAAAGATGGTCGTTTGGTAATTGAGTAACCTTCATATCTTTTCTAATCTCGCTTTGCCATTTTTATCTATGGCAACAAAAGTGCATGGATGTTCGCAGAATGACCCCGAATTTATATAAAGGATGCCATTTTTTGTACCCATATGTGGTATGTGAGTGTGAGAACAAATGATGATATCAGCTTTTTTGTGAGCGGCATGCTTCGTGGCCAGGTTCTTTTGTCGACCAGAGGTAATACCAAGGAGGCGCTTGCTGAACTTTTTTACTATCATGGCAGATTCCTGGTCTTGGCCATCAAGTTTCTGTAAATTATAAAAAATATTGGCAAAAATACGTGAGGTCATGGGCACGTGCGTGACAAAGGGATCGAATTGGTCTCCATGAAGACATAGAATCCTTTTGGTACCAATCGTGAATAGATAATCATCCTTGATTTCCACGCCCATATTTTTAACTATATTGTCGAGCTCGCGGCCATGGTTGCCTCCGACGAGTATTACGTCTTTTTTGCGCGCCAAATCGGCTAGAATGGAGATAAGATACCAATGATCCTTACTAAAAGCCTTAGTTACCTTCGAGTCGAAAAGATCCCCATTAATGATAAGAGTCTTAAAACTAGCCGTTTCTAGCAACTCTATAACCTTTTCCGTGCGACAGATCTTCGATCCGATATGAATATCGCTGATAAGTAGAGTATGGCATTCGGTCATGGCATGGCCATTATAGCAGAAAACAAAAAACCGCCTTATGGCGGCCTCTTGTTCGATAGTAGTAAAGCTAAACGAGCGTGGTCGACAGGCTTATCTGGCTTTACTTGAGATTTATTTAACTGCGTCCTTAAGAGCCTTTGCGGCGCGGAACTTAGGAACCTTCATGGCTGGGACCTTGATGGCCTCACCGGTGCGAGGGTTA
Source organism: uncultured bacterium (assembly GCA_903826185.1). Lineage (GTDB taxonomy): Bacteria > Patescibacteriota > Minisyncoccia > Phycocordibacterales > PALSA-1337 > C7867-002. The sequence continues at coordinate 2,037 of CAIKDL010000022.1, forward strand.
CGAGCTTCACGAGCGGCACGCTGCTTTACTGAGAAGATACCAAGACCAGCGATCGAAACCTCGTCGCCCTTCTTCAAGGACTCGATTATCGAGTTGATCATAGTCTCGACTGCTTGCTCGGCTTGTACCTTTGTACCTCCGAGAACTCCGTGAACTGCTTCTACAATGCTTGCTTTGTTCATTTTTGTTCTATTAATGCTAATAAATACCCTAACGGACTATGGTCACATTATATATTAAGCCGTATTTTAGGCAATAGGTGACGAAAGTGCGTAAACTGTGCATAATAAATGGCTTAAAATGGTGGGGAATGTTGACAAGGCGCCTCACTGGTGCCATATTTGGCTAGTATTTCAGGTCTTTCCAAATAGTGAATACTGGTTTATATATCTCAGCAGCGTTTTGCCCATCATTTTGGTGGCCAAAATGCTGCTGAGATAGCAGATATGGTTGCATTTCACTCTATGACGGAGTGCGATGTCCATAAACCTGAGAGGGGTTATAAAAAATGAACGAAACGACGATGGTGCACGGCGAGTTGATCGATAGAAGGAAGATTAAGCGTATTGGCGCGCTTGGCGTACAAGGGCTTGAGACGTTAAGGCTTGTACTTGGCGAGAAGTTTGGTGAGGAGGTCCACTGGATTCATTACAATGTAGGCCTCGGCAACGTTCGGGATGCCCTCTTTGACCGGGGAAAAGTCGCTGGCAGGCTATTCGTGAAGGTTTATATCGACGCTCTGTTTTTCCCGATCGGGATTGAGAAACCGGACCGTCCTTACAAGAGGACTACACCATACACCCCAGGAGTCGGCGCAGATGTGCTCATGATCAGCTCTGATAATGGCGCCACCTGGACTCCAGCGATGGTTAATGTCATGTTGTCTGGAATCCAACTTGGTGACGTGTGTTGGTTTGAGCAGGATCTTCCCGGTACGTCCCCATTGAAGGAGATCGCGGCTCTCTTCAACAAGTTTCGTCCCGTTCCACAATCGCCTTCCAGGCTCGAGCCGTTCAGTGTGCCGGATGAACTGTGACCGTTTTTGGTAGTAGTTTTGGAGACATCTAGTGGCTTATGCGCCGGATGTCTCCTTTTTTGTTGCATGAGCGACGCCGAATCGATATGAAATTTACACATAAACACAAAGCCGCCCCACGGCGGCTTGTGGCGTATATATTTAGTTATTACCTAGCAAACTCCACAGTCCTTGTCTCACGAATCACGATAACCTTGATCTCGCCGGGATATTTGAGGTCTTTTTCTATCTTAAGGGCTATTTCACGAGCCATGTTCTTGGATTCCACATCGCCCAGCTCCTCGGCTTTGACGAAGACGCGGATTTCACGACCGGCCTGGAGAGCGTAAGCTTTTTCTATGCCTTTGAATGAAGTAGCAATGGCTTCGAGGTCACCCAAACGCTTGAGATAATTCTCGACGTTATCACGGCGAGCACCTGGACGAGCGCCGGATATGGCATCAGCTGTTTGAACGATACGGGACTCGATAGTTTCATAAGGATATTCCTCATGATGGGCCTGCATGGCCTTGATAACTTCTTCTGGGGCGCCGAACTTCTGTAATATGCGGCGGCCGATTTCGACGTGTGTACCGGAAACTTCATGGTCGAGGGCCTTGCCGATATCATGGAGAAGGGCACCGGCTTTGGCGACTTGGACATTGGCGCCAAGCTCTTCTGCGATCATTCCAGCGATGTGAGCCATTTGCACGGAGTGCATAAGGACATTCTGGCCATAGCTGGTGCGGAAATGTAGACGACCAAGGATGAGCAATATGCGAGGATCGAGACCGATGACACCACATTCGTAAGCGGCTTGTTCACCTTTTTCTTTGATGGTTTTGTTAATGTCTTGCTTGGCTTTTTCGACAACCTGTTCGATGCGCGATGGCTGTATACGGCCATCTTTCAAGAGTTCCTCAAGAGCTAGACGAGCTACATGACGACGTACTGGATCGAATGAAGAGATAGTGATGGCACCTGGTGTGTCATCGACAAGCACTTCGACGCCAGTGATGCGCTCGAACGACTTGATGTTGCGACCCTCCTTACCGATAATCTTGCCCTTCACATCATCACTCGGTATTGGTACGACCGTGGACATGACATCCGAGGCCACTGAAGAGGCCAGACGCTGTATGGAGACGGCCAAAATATCCCTGGCTTTATTTTCCAAGAGCTCTTCACCTTGAGTATCGAGCTTGTTCATGCGAACCATGATATCTTCCTCGTAATTTTTCTCAGCAGTCTTGATGACCTCATCTTTAGCCTGTTCTGTAGTGAGGCGTGCGACTTTCTCGATGGCTGTTTTGCGGTCTTGTTCGAGCTTGTCGGCTTGTTCGCGTATGGCTTTGATTTCTGTGACACGCTGCTTGACCAATTCAACCTCTTTGTCTAGGTCAACTTGGCGTTTGTCGAGGAAATCCTCCTTCTTTATGAGGCGATCTTCTGTCTGACGAACTTTATCTTCTTTCTCTTTTATTTCTATTCTGGCCACGTCCAGGATCTTGGCAGTTTTGGCTTCGGCTTCGGCTGTAATCTTCTTTGCGTCTTCCTTGGCAGTCAAGAGCATCTCCTTGATTTCGAGCTCCATGGAGCCCTTCTTTCCTAGGGAAATGATCAGACGTAAGTAGTAACCGACAGCCACACCGACGATTCCTGCAATGGAGAGGAATAGTGCGACTAGTTTTAATGACATATGCGAATGTGATCCGCTCTTTCAGAGACTATGGCGATATGGTTATTTTATGAGGCTTTATCAGGGAATTTTGGCTATCAGATCGATGAAAGTTCATAATGTTTTAAATCACTAAGGCTTAAAAAAGCGAAATCAAAAATTAAATTGGTAACATACGTATGGTACAACATGGTGGGTTTTTGCGCAAATTATATAAAAAAATCCGGCCGCGAGGTGCGCGACCGGAGGTAAGACAGGAACAGGCTATTCTTCGAGGAGGACTGGCAGGGTTAGACGCAGGTATTGCTCGAAGCCCATCCATTCGTTATGCCACTTGATTTCAGTTTCCTGAATGGTGTGGAAACCCCGCAGGTATTCCTTGGCGATGGACCTTTCCACACCGAAGGCCAGAAGGACATCCAGAAGCAACTCAAGACCGCTTTCGATGAAGCCTTTGCCTACCAGGAGTTGGAAGTCGATCCTGAGAAGGGTGTCGGTGGACCATGTGAACGCATTCAAGTATCCACTCAACTTTACGGGGCGTGCATTCAAGAGCTGGGCCATGTCTTCCTTCCCAAGATACTTGTCACCAAGTTTGAAGTTGATCTGCATGAAGCGCTGGTTATCGACAGATACCAACCTCCAGCAATTGATCATGACACGGTTGTCTTCTGGGCCCAAGTTTGTGGCGACCCAAGGGCTGTCGATGAACTTTTTACTCTTGTCATCGTAGTCGAGGAACTCCACGATCGTACGAACCCGTCTCTGTAGTTTTCTACTCATTGCATTAACTGCCTATTGACCTTGTGCTTGGGGCACGTTATGTGCCTTGCACACCAGGCGGTTGTAATATTATCAACTCTTTTGAGGCAGCCTCCATCTTGAAGCTAATCACACCATCTTTGTTTTAGGTACACACATATGGCGGGTTAGTTAATTGATAATTGGCGAGAAATTCATTTGGACTTCTGCCACCCAACCCGCAGTGCTCTAGATTGTTGTAATAAGTATTCCATTTTTTGATCTTCTTTTGCAAGTCCCCGAAGCTTTTGAAAGTATTTTGTTCGTAGAACTTCTGTTGATCTTCACGATGAGACCTTTCAATCGTTCCTTGTTGTTGTGGTTTTCCAGGATCGATCAAGTAGTGGATGATGTCATTTTGCTGACAGAAAACATCGAGTGCATGAAGAGTTTTAACTGTCATATCGCTTCTCTTGTTCGTGCTCAAGTAGTAGTTAGTGAAAATGCTTCCGTTGTCAGTCTTCACAGCTAATATCTTGTGAGGAAACAGTGACATGGCCTCTTGAAGAAACTTGATTGAGTGATGGGTTGTCTGTTCATCATACACATGCAGGTGTCTCCATCTAGAGGCAGTATCAATGGCTGTATATTGAAAATACCGCTTGCCTTCAATACGTCCTGGTACATACTTCACATCAATCTCAATCAACTCTCCAGGCTTTCTCTGAGCTCTAATATACTTGTAGGTGATTTTTCTAATCCCGCGAGAGCTCCCCGCCTGGTAGGGCGGGGGTGAGAGCAAGGCCGAGCATCCTCGTGTAGAATAGGAGGATGAAACTCCATAAAGAGG
>CAIKDL010000023.1 GCA_903826185.1 uncultured bacterium
GTCACAAAGCGTCGCGCCAATTTGGCCAAGGAGGTCAAGGCTGGTAAGAAGGATGCAATCATCGAGAATGGCCTCACCGAGCGCCTGGTAAAAGCCTTGGAAGCCGGAAAACTAGCCTCTTCGGTCGTTGCTGACGAGTTCGAGGCGCCTTTCTTGCAGCAACTGTGTCTGATCACAGCCAAGCCGTTTATATATGTTTTGAATAAAAAAGCTGGTGCCAAAAATCTAGATGAGATCAAAGGTGCGGCTGGTGCACCAGACGAGCGCTGGTCCAAGCTCACAAGTTTTTTCAAGGAAACAAAAGCTGGTTACGTGATCGTCGATGCTGGTATCGAACAAGAACTCAAAGATCTCGATGCTAAAGATAAACTAGAGATGCGCGAGGGCTTGGGTGTGCATGACGATGGTGTCAATGACCTCATTCGCAAAGGCTACGAGCTCCTCGGACTCATCACATATTTCACAACCGGAGAAGACGAGACTCGTGCTTGGACCATAAAAAACGGTTGGACAGCCCCTGAGGCCGGCACCGCCATCCATGGAGATTTCAAAGAAAAGTTCGTGCGTGCCGAGATTATCGAGTGGGATAAGCTTTTAGCAGTCGGTTCTTATGCTGCCGCACGTGAAAAAGGTTTGATACGAACTGAAGGAAAAGAATATATCGTGAAGGATGGGGAAGTTATTGAGTTTAAGATATAGAGATGATCCACGAAAACACTTACAAATCCGTCGATTTCCTCGGGGCCAAGGGTCTTGTTTTTCTGGGAGATAAGATAGTCACTTATCGACGAGACGATAAGACCAGGAGTCATCCTTTGTGTATCGATCTGCCAGGAGGTGGTAGAGAAGGAAGTGAATCGCCCTTTGATACTTTCAAACGTGAAGTGAAGGAGGAGTTTGGGATTGTTATAAGTAAGGAGGATATTATTTTTTCTGGTGTGCACCAGAGTTACATTGACCCACGAAGAGAGTCCTATTTTATCGTTGCCAAACCGCTAAACCTAAAAGCTACCGATGTCATTTTGGGTAACGAGGGTACTGAGTGGTTACTGATGTCACCGGAGGAATTCATTAATCGACCAGACGGGATAAGGATACAACAGGAACGCGTCAGGGCTTATTTGAGTAGAATGTTATAATTATTATCACTATGACCCAACCCATTTCAAAACAATTCATCGCCGTTAGAGCTGTTGTTCGCAAAGAAGGCAAGCTTTTGTTTATCCGGGAATCGATGAAGTACGAAGGTGGTACAAATAAAGGTAAATATGATTTCCCTGGCGGAAAAGTTAAAGTCGGCGAATCTTTTGTCGATGCTATAAATAGAGAAGTTAAAGAAGAGACTGGTCTCGAGGTGAAGATCGGTGCACCATTCTATGTTGGTGAATGGAGGCCTGTTGTACGCGGCGAACAAATTCAGATTATTGGAATATTCTTCTTGTGTGAGCCAATCACAGCCGATATCAAGCTGAGCGCGGATCATGATGAGTTCGTTTGGGCGACGCCAGCCGAAGCACAAAAACTTTCTCTGATAAAAGAGACATCTCAGGCTATAGCGATGCTCCGCTAGAGCCTCACCAAGGTCGTCATGGCCATCACTAGAAAATAGCCAGGTTTTGAGCTATTATTAATCGCATGAAAAAAACGGCGGCTTATGACCACTTAAAGATCGAGAAGAAATGGCAGAAGAAGTGGGCCACCTCGAATATCTATAAGTCCAAGGAGGACGCCAAGAAAGATAAATTTTATGTCTTGGACATGTTCCCATATCCGTCTGGAGAAGGTTTGCACGTTGGCCACCCTAAGGGTTATATAGCGACCGATATCATCTCTCGCATGAAGCGCATGCAAGGTCATAGCGTTTTGCATCCGATGGGCTTCGACGCCTTCGGTTTGCCTGCTGAGAACTATGCTTTGAAGACCAAGACGAATCCGGAGATTTCAGTAAAGAAGAATGTGACGCGCTATAAGGAGCAGCTTCAGTTGCTCGGTTGTGATTA
>CAIKDL010000024.1 GCA_903826185.1 uncultured bacterium
CCTCAAAACCTGGTTGCCAAGGCATAAGACCAGTATTTTGTTGTTGTGAAACATATCGATCTCATCTGGGGACCAGCCGCCTTCTGGCCCTATGAAAACACCTCCAACTTCATCCAAATCATCGGATGATACGAGTTTTGATTCTGTATGAAAGGCGATGCATCGCGCGATAGCGCCCTTTCGCGTGCCGCCGCCAGCTTGTGCATCACCATCACGTGCGTATTCGATCGCCTCGCCAAGCGTCTTTATCGGCAAGATTTCCGTCACGCAACCGCGACCGCTCTGCTCACTAGCCTCTATGGCGATCTTATTGAGCCGCTCTTGATTCAAAGATTTTTTCTCACTACGTTCGGCTAATATCGGAACTATGCGAGTCACACCAAGCTCGGTGGCTTTTTCTACGATCCATTCGAAAGTATCTTTTTTTGTAATAGCCGCGAACAAGCACACATCACGCGTCGGCACGTACCGGCTATGTTCGCTGGAGTTTGTACGAAAAATCATAGAATCTTTATCGCCACCGACGATCTCGCATTCATAATCAAATCCGGAGCCATCAAATAATATAACCGCGTCACCATTTTTCAAACGGAAGACACGACGAATCTGGTTCACAAGTTCAGCAGACTTAACACAAAGCTCCGTCTGGACGCCAGCAATCTTGCCGCCACTATTGAGCATTTTTTCTGATATATAAAATCGATGGAGCCTCATATTAGATATCGACATTTTGCGGCCAAGGCCGCTCGAATGCGTGAATTATTTCTTGCCTGACAAAATCTGGTCTACGATGCCATATTTCTTAGATTCCTCAGCATCCATGAAGAAGTCGCGATCAACATCTTTTTCTATCTTGCTCAATGTCTGACCAGTATTCTTGGAGAGCATCTTGTTCAAGACGGCGCGATTCTTCAATATCCTCTTAGCGCTGATCTCAATATCAGAAGCTTGACCTTCCACACCACCGAGTGGTTGATGGATCATTATCTCGGAATTTGGTAATGCGTATCTCTTGCCTTTGGCGCCACACGAAAGAATGACCGCTGCCATGGAAGCTGCCATGCCAACACAAACCGTAGAGACATCATTTTTTATGTGCTGCATCGTGTCGATGATGGCCATACCAGCAGAAATCTGTCCGCCAGGAGAATTGATGTACATGCTGATTTCCTTCTTTGGATCTTCAGATTGTAAGAAAAGCAGCTGCGCAATGACGATATTCGCCATCGTGTCATCTATAGGTCCGCCAAGAAAGACAACGCCCTCTTTCAGAAGACGCGAATAAATATCGTAAGCGCGTTCGCCTTGTGGGCTTTTCTCTATGACTGTTGGGATGAGGTATGACATATTTGTTGTTGGCACTTTGCGCCAGATTAAAAGCGCAGTTTATTGGTAATTTGTAAAAACAATATAACACGCATAGGCTTTCTTGACAAGTTAAAGAGGTAATGTGCACACACATATGGCGGTTTCTCCTAGAATGGGGATATGAGCATATGTATGGCTAAAACAATCAAAGAAGAACGCTTGAGGTGGGTTCTACCCATCATTAGTGGTGAAGTCAGGTTAGTAGACGTAGCGAAGGTGTGTCCGCACGGTAAACGTAGTTTGGAACGTTGGGTAGCGACGTACAAACTAGGTGGTGAGGATGCAATAGAAACCCACGCCCTTCCAGGCGTGGTACTTTAAAATACAAGCTTCGCTTGCCCAGCATCCTCTTTACCCTGATTAGCTACATACCTTCGGATGGCATCTTCATTTGCTCCGGCAGTACTGAC
>CAIKDL010000025.1 GCA_903826185.1 uncultured bacterium
GGAAAATACTCTTGAACCAGTTGTCGGTGTTTTGGTTAAGCTGGGTGTGCCAGTCACTTTTGTGAAGAATATTCGTAGCGCCACTGACGCGATCGCCAAGCTAAAATCTGGTTCATGTCTTTTGTTGGAAAATCTCCGTCAGTTCGAAGGCGAAAAGGCCAATGACCCACAGTTTGCCAAAGAATTGGCCTCGCTTGGCGATATATATGTAGACGATGCTTTTTCTGTTTGTCATCGTAAGCATGCTTCTGTGGTTGGTGTACCAAAACTTTTGCCGAGCTATGCCGGTTTGCAGATTCAAAATGAGATCGAGCATCTCTCGAAGGCCTTTCAGCCGGAACACCCATTTCTTTTCATACTTGGTGGCGCGAAATTTGAGACGAAGCTACCATTGCTCGAGAGATTTATTCGCATCGCTGACAATGTTTTCGTTGGAGGCGCTCTAGCCAATGATTTCTTTAAGGCCAAAGGTTATGAAATAGGGAAGTCTTTGACCTCTGCTACGGATTTCGATTTTTCAAAGTATTTTTCTAATCCTGGGCTAATGTTGCCGGTGGACGCGGTTGTCGCGAGTGGCGCTATGGATGATGATGGTGCGAAAGGCGCTGACACAAAGTCGGTGAAGCCTGTCGATAGTATCGGCAAAAATGAAAAGATTATGGATGCTGGACCCAAGTCCCTTGAGCTTTTGAAGGCCAAGATCGACGCGGCCAAATTCATTCTCTGGAATGGTCCGCTTGGACTTTATGAAGGTGGTTACTGCGATGCGACTCTGGAAGTCGCCAAAATGATCGCGGCTCGCTCTGGTAAAGTCATTTCAATGGTTGGCGGCGGCGACACTCTCGCGGCTATTGCCACTCTTGGTCTTGAAGATAAGTTTACTTTTGTCTCTACTGCCGGTGGCGCGATGTTAGATTTCTTGGCCAATGGTTCTCTGCCGGGTATTGATGCGCTGAATTAATTTTCAGACCTGCTAATTTTTAGGTTTTTTAGTTCCCTAGTGCGGAAATTATTTTGGCTTTATTTCCTTCAAAGTCGTTTTTGTCGCCTTTTGTCTCCGAGCTCGGATAGACCCAAATGTGCGCGTGAGGCACATCTTCGCCAACAATTTTGCTCAAGATCATCTCCTGTGAAAAAGCTTTTCTTTGTGCCAATGCAATTTTAGCCACAACCTCGAAGTATCGGCTTATAGTTATAGTTGGTTTTTCTGCGCCGGTCTTTGCGTTCGTTGCGCTTATCGGCACATCCCAAACCCATCTGTGATGCTCTTTCGGTATTACCAATGTGTGTCCTGGTGATTGAGGATGTATATCAAGAAAGGCCAGAAAGTCGCCATCCTCATAGACTACATACGCCGGAATCTCTTTGCGAACTATTTTGCAGAAGATGCAATTGTTTGTATCGGGTGTTTTTTCCATATATGAATATTATACTTTGATTTCCTCGCATCTGCTATACTTCATCCATGAAATTTAACATTCGGCGACCATTAACAGAAAAAGAACGCGCGCCTCTGGCGCGATTTTCGCCATTGGTGGCGCAGCTCTTGTTCTATCGCGGCTTAGCTGGTCTGGCTGGCGCGCCGGGAACGCCCGACATCCAAGAAGCCGAAAAGTTCTTAATGCCGGATTATGATAGAGACACGCACGACCCATTTTTGCTCAAAGATGCCGAGAAGGCTGCGGCACGTGTCATCGCCGCCATCAAAAACCAGTCGACTGACGGTGTGCCCCCAGAAAAGATCGCCATCTATGCCGACTATGACGCCGATGGTATACCTGGCGCAGCATTATTCCACGATTTTTTTCGCCGGATCGGATTTAAAAATTTCATTACTTATATTCCACATCGTCATAACGAAGGCTTTGGACTTAACGTCGAGGCGGTAGAACAACTGGCACGTGATGGAGTGAAGCTCGTCATCACTGTTGACTGCGGCATCTCTGACGCACTGCCGGTTAAGCGCGCCAACGAACTTGGAATGGAAGTCATTATCACTGACCACCACGAGGCGCCCGATGTTTTGCCTCCAGCTTATGCGATTGTCGATCACAAACAGCCGGGTTGTGATTATCCTGACAAAAATCTTTGTGGATCCGGAGTGGCTTACAAGCTTATTCAAGCAATCTTGAAAAAAGATCGGCTAGGTTTACCTGAAGGCCACGAGAAATGGCTTTTGGATCTGGTTGGTATTGCCACTTTGTCAGACATGGTGCCGCTTGTTGGTGAAAATAGGGTCTTTGCCAAATATGGCCTGGACGTTCTACGGAAGAGTCAGCGAAAAGGATTGTTGCAGCTTTTAGATCATCTGCGAATCCAGCAAGCATATCTTTCTGAAGACGATATCGCTTTTATGATCACGCCGCGTATAAATGCCGCCTCGCGAATGGGTGTGCCGATGGATGCATTCAATCTACTGGCCGCCGACAATGATGTTGATGCGCGTAAAGCCGCGGAACATCTCGATCATATAAACAATGAGCGTAAGGGTGTGGTGGCCGCGCTAGTCAAGGAGATAAAGAAGACTTTGCGCGAGAGACACGGCGCGAGCGCAGATAGCGCTGGTGTAGTGCCGGATGCGATCGTTCTTGGTAACCCCGACTGGCGTCCATCTCTGCTTGGTCTAGCGGCTAATTCTTGCGCGGAAGAATTCGATCGGCCAGTCTTTCTCTGGGGCCGTGATGGCGATAACGTGATCAAGGGGTCATGTCGTTCAGAGGGTCGCTCCAGTGTTGTTGCGATAATGCGTGCTGTTCCGGCGGGGATTTTCACACAGTTTGGAGGTCATAAACATTCCGGCGGTTTCGCGGTGGCCGACGAAGCGGTTCATTTTCTAGATCAACATTTGAACGAGGCGGCCAAGAAGGTGAATGGTGGTGATGAGCCCGTGATGCAAAGTGAAGAAGATTTCATCGATGCGGAAATATCTCCAGACGCGGTGAATTGGGATCTTTATAATGACATCGCCAAGCTCTCGCCGTTCGGCATGGGAAATCGCAAGCCTACTTTTTTATTCAGAAATGTATCGCCGGCCTCGGTGCGTATCTTTGGGAAAGGCAATGAGCATGTCGAATTAGTTTTGAAACGATCGAATGGTGCCACTCTTTCTGCTATATCATTCTTTGGTGCAGCAACCGAATGGGCCAAGATATTGAAAGATGCGGCGGTTGGTGCCGATAAGCCTGGCGGCGAGTCGGGCATCAGCACAAAATGCGACATCGTAGTCTCATTGGAAAAATCGATGTTCCGCGGACGTCCAGAGTTACGACTCAGAATCGTAGATGTTTCCATCTAAATATAGTTGCCATATAAAAAATCCACAGATGCCAGATCAGCATCCGTGGATCATTTTCAACGCCGCAAACCCATGATCACCGAGGAATTTTCCAGCAATTCCACGATAGAGAGCTGTCCGGGAGCGGTTGGACCGAATCCTGGGACATAGCCGTAGGTGGCGGCTGAGCCCCAGGTCAGACACTCCATCCGACTGCGTTTGCCGGCTTCGCCCATAGCAAACACAAAGTGTGGCCTCGGATCTTTCTTTCCGCTCAAGAGCCGTTCGATGACTTGCAAGTCGGCTTCCTTCAAGGCTTTGGTGACGATCTTGATGAAGGCTTGGGCTCGCGACAGCTGCATGGCGAAGAGCTGTGAGCCGAGGCGCTTTTCATCAGGCGTCTTATCGAAATCATGGAAGTCGATGCCGATCTTTTCCCACGGGAACAATTGGTCGAGGTGCTTTTGAGTGGTGAAGACAGCCAACTCGTGACCCCAATCGACATAGACTTCACTTGTACGATTGTCGATCAATCTCCGTAATTCCCGTGGCAGCCTTTGCCAGAATTCCCATCGCTCTTGCAAAGCCGCAGCGGTCCAACCGTTGGCTGGTGCATGCGGATCCATTGCCAAGATGACTGGTCTCTTCTCTGAAGCGACGACCCCGATGAAGCCGTCGTCCAGATCCGATCTTGGCAAGAGATCCATGCGGATCTCGAGCGAGGTGGCCCCATTGGATTTCGCCAAGGCTTTTCTCAGCTCCTCCGTGCTTTTCGGTAGTATCGATGCGATAACTCCGAATAGAGTTCTTTTCATGTTTTGTTTCCTTTCTTCTGTTTCAGAGCTTACTCCTTGGTAGCGGAAAAGTAAAATCAATTACAACCAAACTGGGCTATCACAAATCTGCTACAATAGTCGACATGAATATCAAGATATTTACTGACGGATCATCTCGTGGTAATCCTGGCCCTGGTGGTTGGGGGGCTATCGTTATTTATGGCGGCAAATCTGAAGTTGTGGAGCTTGGCGGTGGCGAAAAAAACACCACGAATAATAGGATGGAGCTCAAGGCGGCTGCCAAGGCGTTAGAGATGGTCAGTAAAGTTTCTGGGTCTGTTGCTGGCGCCGCGCCGAGCATCGATATCTATACCGATTCCGCGTATCTTATAAATGGTATCACTAAATGGGTTAGTGGCTGGAAAAGAAATGGTTGGAAAACCAAAACCAAAGATGATGTCTTGAACAAAGACCTTTGGCTTGAGATCGATCATTTGGCTAATACTAGTTCATTAAAAATAAAATGGCATCACATTGGCGGCCATGTCGGCATAGCCGGTAATGAACGTTGCGACGAGATTGCCACAGCTTTTGCTGATGATATCGCTGGTGGAGGCGGGGGCAGGGGCGCGAATCTTTTCAATGGGTCGCTTGGTGACTATAAGAAAGTCCTGGGTGGTCGCGACATTCTAGATATTTCTCATGATGTGGGTCTGGCAGCTACAAAGAAAAGCTCGTCCGCGCGCTCAAATGCTAAGGCTTATTCATATGTCAGCAAAGTTGATGGTGTGATTCAAACCCATAAGACTTGGCAGGAATGCGAGAAACGTGTCAAAGGCGCCCGTGGAGCTAGATTCAAAAAAGCATTGAGCGTAGGTGAAGAGTCGGAGATTATTAAAAGCTTTCAATAACAAAATAATAGAGTAAGTGGTACAAGTGGCGGATTTTGATAGCTCCTTGGGCATTTCTTGAGGACTTTTTCATAAAGACATCATCCGTGTGAGCGACAATGGCTCCATGAAAAATGGAGTTCTCATCTTTTGGAGTATCCTGATAATTTTGGCGTGCGTGCGTTTGGCACAATCCTTTTTTCAGGCGCGTCCTAATATTGGAGCCTGTTTGAAACAGGTTGTGAATGGTGTTGGAACTATCTCTGGAGATCCGGAGCTCAAAGAAACTGGTCAGGTATTGGCGATCGATGTGAGAGAGATGGCCGTCTTGGGCACGCCATGTCCGAGTGATCTTACTATTCGCGCCAAAGCGAAGCTTTATCCCAGATTCAAATTTGGCGATCAGGTGAATTTTGTTGGTAAGCTGAATGCACCTTTCAATTTCAAAAGCGACGATGGTCGAGCATTTGATTACAAAGGATATTTAGCTAAGGATGATATTTTTTATGAGATGAAAAGCGTGGGTCTGACGAAAATCTCGGATGCACCCATGAATTTGTCGGCCGCACTTTTTGCAGTCAAACGAGGCTTTGTGGCGAACTTAGATCGCACGCTTGGTGAGCCGTACTCGGCGCTTGCTGCTGGATTGGTCGTTGGTGAAAAGAGTGCTCTCGGTCCACAACTTCTCGAAGATTTCCGAACGGTTGGGCTGATACATATAGTGGTCTTATCTGGTTTCAACATCACCATTGTCGCCGATGCTTTGCGTCGCATGCTCTCACCGCTGCCGCGTGTCTGGGGGATTGTCATCGGTGGAGTCGGTATGATTCTTTTCGGTATCCTTGTCGGTGGTGGCGCGACTGTGGTTCGTTCATGTTTCATGGCCAGCCTAGCACTCTTCGCCGATCTTTCACGTCGTGACTATAGCGTGGTTCGTGCGCTAATGTTTGCGGCTCTGGTCATGCTCATCCAGAATCCGCTCATTCTGCTGCATGATCCGTCGTTTCAGCTTTCTTTTTTAGCAACGCTCGGACTTATTTTACTATCTTCACCGATCGAGAAGCACCTGACTTGGATACCAGACAAGTTTGGTATGCGCGGTACTGTTGCTTCTTGTTTTGCAACACAGATATTTGTGTCACCATTCATCCTTTATATGATGGGTCAGCTTTCTTTGATCGGAGTCATCGTAAATATATTGGTTTTGCCTTTTATTCCGATCACGATGCTGGTGATATCTCTAACCGGAGCTACAGGTTTTCTGTCCGTGCTTATTCCATTCCCGGCTCTTATTTCTGTTTGGACCGCCGTTTCACAGTTTTTTGGTTGGTGTTCGCATCTGCTCTTGGCTTATGAGCTTTTCATGGTTCAGAATTTCGCGCGCGTACCATTTGCCGCTTTGCATGTCCCGATGTTTTCCGGCTGGTTTGTGGTTATCTTTTACAC
>CAIKDL010000026.1 GCA_903826185.1 uncultured bacterium
AATTCGGAGTAAAAAACTCTTGTTTTTCAAGGTTTCTCGTAAGATTATATCTTATTTTTTATACAAAGTCAATGGTAAATAGCGGGACGTATCCTCAAATAGAGTGACCGGATATCACCCAGCATTATAAACACTCATGGCTTTTTCTCTTCCCTCTTTCACCAAAACTTCAATGGCTTCGGCCACACGCTTAGACACTTTCTTTAGGGTCTTGATTTCATCTTCCTTGAACTTGCTCAAAATAAACTTAAGAACTTTTTCGTCGCCATGCGGAACTTTGGCATCACCATTGGACTTCTCTGGAGCGGTGCCGACACGCACACGCACAAAAGCTTCCGTCTTCACAGCCTTGATGATCGACTCGACGCCATTGTGACCACCGGAACTTCTATTGAAAGAAATTTTGATGCGACCAAGTGGCAAAGCAAAGTCATCATAGATCACAACCAACCTCTCAGCGGCCTTAACGCTCTTCACGAGACCGGCAATCGCTTTTCCAGAAAGATTCATGAATGTATCCGGTGCCACCAAAGCGACTCTCTCTTTACCAATCTTAGCCTCGGCAACATGCGCATTGAGTTTTTTATTGAATTTGAATCCATCGCCATCTGCAAATGAATCCGCTGCGCCACATTCCTTGGCGACCGTCTCCAAAACGATGCGACCGGTATTATGACGCGTGTTCTCGTATTCTGCTCCTGGATTACCTAGACCTGCGATTATGTAAGGCATATTGATATCGAGTTGAAAAATTAAATTGATAATATAACAGCAGACCTCTTGATGGCGACAAAACCGTACGACCAGAGGAATGGCAGCCAAACCGGCATCATCCCGAACAAACTATTTCTGGTAAAAGTCTCCACTCCAGTAGACACGAAGATAGATTCAAAGATGATCATCAGAATAAAACCGAAAGACATGACTGTTATGTCATTTTCCGTCTTATGTATAAACAAAGAGATGATTATTATGACCACAAAGATCGCCGCCAAAATATAATCTTCGCTGATGAGAGGAATAAAACCGATCATGAGCAAAACTGGCAATGCATTAAAAAATATTTTCTTGGCTTTTTCAATTTTTCCCATGAAGAGAAGTATACAAGCCAAAGCCAAAACACGCAAAATTATCCAAAACACATATTTTTCTATTGTGTCAAACGCAATAACGTACTACAATGTCTCTAATATGAACCCAGAAACACATGATGAAAAAACAAGTTTCTGGAAAAATGTCTGGGAGTGGGCCAAAGTCATCATCGTGGCCATCCTCATCTCTTTGCCGATACGCTATTTCGTAGCCGAACCATTCATCGTGAATGGTGCTTCAATGGATCCAACTTTCTCCACCGGCCAATTTCTTATAGTAGACCGTCTTTCATATCGATTCGAAAACCCTAAGCGCGGCGACGTGGTCGTTTTCCAATACCCAGGAAACCCGAGCATATACTATATAAAGCGCATCATCGGCCTTCCTGGCGAGGTCGTCAATATAAAGGATGGCGTAGTCACGGTGACCAAGGGTGAAGCCTCGACAACCATAGAAGATGTTACTTTGACCGAACCTTATATTGCCACCGATCATATCTCTCATGACAACATGCAGATCGCTCTCTCCAAGACTCAATACTTCGTCATGGGTGACAACCGTTCACAAAGCTCCGACTCCAGATTCTGGGGACCATTGGAAGCGAATCTCATCACCGGAAGACCGCTCATACGGTTACTACCTCCGACAGAGTTGTCCGTATTCCCCGGAGAGTATAGATCGGCTTCGAGCACAAATTATTAATATCAAATAACCGCCGGCACAAAAGCCGCCCAAACAAAAGAAAATGTCTACGAAAAAGAAACAGGCCAATTCAAAATCTAAATTCATTTCGTACGATCATCTGGATAAGATCGGTGAGATTGCTCTTTATTACGGATTCATGCCAGTGAAGAGTCCGACAGTCATCGACTCCGATGTTAAAGCCGCCAAAGATATTCTCGAGGGTGATTATGTCGACGACGAAACTGAGAGTCATGGCAAATTTCCTCTGCATGCCGAAGAAAAGATCGCTTTCATCCGTACTTATCATGAGCAGAATATGCACAACCATCCTCAGCCGGTGATGCTCTACTACAAGGACACTTGCAGGAATCCTCTCAAGAAAAGCGGATCGAGGTATGCAGACCTAGAAATCTTGGGTGCCTCTGGCAGCATCGCTGAAGCTACTCTCATACAAACAGCGCGCGCCATGCTCGCGGAAGAAAAATATACCAACACCATGGTAGAAATAAACTCTATCGGTGACCGCGACTCTATCGCCAAATTTACACGGGAGCTGACGGCTTATTATCGAAAACATATAAACGACATGACTCCGGAGTGTCGTCAGATATTGAAGCGCGACCCATTCGAACTTCTCGCTTGCCATCGCGAAGACTGCAAGACTTTAAACGATGGTGCTCCGAAATCCATCGACTTCCTCACAGAATCCAGTCGCCGCCATTTGGAAGAAGTTCTGGAATATCTCGAAGCATTGAACATACCTTATGAGATAAATAACAGTCTCATCGGCAATCGTAAGTATTGTACCGAGACCATATTCACTATTGTCAGTGCTATAGAATCCGGCGCCGAAGCTGGTGCCAAGAAAAAGAAGGCAGATCAGTACCTCTTGGCTATCGGCGTACGCTACAATGGTCTGGCCAAACGCGCCGGCATGAAGCGTGACATACAAGGTGTCGGCATTTCCCTTCTCATAAAAAATAATACAACTGGGCTACGCAAACCTCTCAAGAAGTCTAAGAGACCAATAACCTCATTCATCCAATTGAGTCCGGAGTCAAAGCTGATGTCGCTCGCAATCATAGAAACCTTACGTCTCACCAGAATACCTTTGTTCCTCTCATTGGCCAAAGATCGTCTCGGCGCACAAGTATCCAATGTCGAGAAGCATCACACTCCTTACGTCATCGTCATGGGTAAAAAAGAGGCTGTCGAGAAGACCATCATCATACGCCGCACAGATACGCATGCTCAGGATATTATCCCTTTGGATCAATTACCAAAACACATGCAGAAGATAGAGAAACATTACTGGAAATAGGCCGCGGAACCAACTGACGAACATTATTTGTGAGCTATTAGAATCGCTTGCGCGGCAAAAAATCCCGTGCTACTATACTCCCCACAATGATAAACGTAGAAATCAGCCGTAATCCAAACGAAAACAGCGTCAGCTTGCTGCGCCGTTTCAGCCGAAAGGTACAAAGCTCCGGTGTTATCCCTCGCAAGCGCAGCTTGCGCTACAACAGCCGCGTGCAATCTCATTACAAGATCAAGGTCAAAACATTGAAGTCTTTGGCGCGCAAAGCCGCTACAGCTGAGCTTGTGAAGCTCGGCAAAGCCCCTCTCGAAACCAAGAGACGCAAGTAAGCCAAGACAAGCCGAGTGATGCCAAGCAAAAAAGAAATTAAAAACAAACCGCGTGCCGACAAGCTCGGCGCGCGTTTTGCTGCCATAAAAGAAGCGGCTCTGGGAAAAAATTATGAGCTGTCTTTCGCTTTTACAACTCCAGCCAAGATGCGCAAACTGAATCTCATTTATAGAGATAAGAATAAACCAACCGATATCTTGAGTTTTCCTCTTTCGAAAAATGAGGGCGAAATATACATCTCAAAAACCGAAGCGCGTAAAGAAGCCAAAAAGTTCGGACGTTCATACGAAAATTTCATAGATTTCTTGTTCATCCACGGATGCGTTCATTTGAAAGGATACGACCACGGCACAAAAATGGAGCGCGTAGAATCTAAGCTACGCAAAGCCTTCGGCGTCTAGGCATCACACTGAGTATTTCTGTGTGCGTACAAGGTTATTTCGTGTTATTATTTAGGCAATTATGGCACGATCAATCATTACAGGTATAGACGTCGGTACATATTGCATCAAGGTAGTCATCACCGACGGCAAAGAAAAGACTGACAAAGGTTTTCCGAAGATATTGGGAATCGGAACGGCTGAATCCCGTGGTCTCCGCCATGGTTATGTCACCAATGTCCGCGATGTGGCTGATAGCATCCGCCACGCCGTAGAAGTAGCTGAGGAAAAAGCTGGAGTAAAGATCAAGCAGGCATTCATCGGAGTTGGTGGTATCGGTCTGGCTAGCACCATAGTCAATAGCACTCTCATAACTTCGCGTGCTGATGCTGAGATTACGGATCTCGATCTGAAGAAGATAGATGAACAGAGTGAGCACGATATGCCGCACACTGCCAAGGCCAATCGTCGCATCATATATGACATTCCACTTCAATACAAAATAGATGGCATGCCTACATTGGGCAACCCGGTCGGTTTGACCGGAAATAAACTCGAACGCAAGACATTATTCATCACCTGTCTCGATCATCATGTCGCTGATCTCATACAAGCTGTCAATGAAGCTGGTATAAAAGTTGAAGATATAATGGCCGCCCCAGTCGCCGCCGGTTTCGTGACTTTGTCGAAATCGCAGAAAGTTGCCGGATGTGTGCTCGCCAATATCGGTTCAGAGACAGTCTCGATCGCCGTATTCGAAAACAATATTCCTACTTCTCTCGAAGTCTTCCCGATAGGTTCTACCGATATCACCAACGATATTGCGCTTGGTCTCAAAGTGCCGCTCGAAGAAGCTGAACAGATCAAAGTTGGCGCTATTACAGGTAGCTCATATCCACGCAAGAAACTCGAGGAGATCATCGCCGCTCGCCTTTCAGATATTTTCGAACTCATAGAAGTGCACCTGAAGAAGATCGGCCGCAACGGTCTGCTTCCAGCTGGTATCGTCATCACCGGCGGTGGATCTGGACTAAACTCTATAGACACTATGGGTAAAGTCGCCTTGAAGCTTCCGGCACGCATAGGAACCATCGGTATCACCAATGGCAGCTCTTCATTTAAAGACGCAACCTGGGCAGTGGCCTACGGTCTTTGTATCTGGGGCCTACACGCTGAAGAAGGTCCAGAGATAGATACTTCTATTCGATTCGTTAAAAATATCGTAAAGGCTGCTCGTCGTTGGGTATCGCGATTCTTGCCTTAATCATGGTTTTACCTGGACATATAGCCGGCGGATATATCACGACACAATTGGTGTTGTATTTAGGTCAGCCGATTTTGAATTCTGGTCAACTCGGCGCTTTAACGATCATCGGTGTACTGGCTGGAGAATTGCCAGACATAGATCTCATAAGATTGTACTTTGATGAACGCAAAAAAAGCGGCGCGCACAAAAAGAATATTAATCACCGTGAATATTTCACCCACGCACCGATGTTCTGGCTTCTGGCTTGTCTAGCAATTGTTGGTATAGGTTTGATAACATCATCGACTTTCGTCGAGTACATTGGTTGGTTGATTCTTGCTGGAACTTGGGGCCACCTAATCTTAGACTCGATAGACGATGGTGTAATGTGGCTCTGGCCATTTTCAAAAAAGACGTTCGGTATATTTCAAGGACTCAAAGCTCTCGAGGGTGGTCCGCATACAATGTCTCATTATTGGCATTTCATTACCAGAAAATATCCTGGCTACTGTACTTTTTATGCCGAAATCTTGGTGACTTTCATAGCGATAGTGATGATAAGCAGATAGAAATATACCCCTTGTATAATAGGCGCGCTGTGATAATATACACCGTACATAACTGCCCGGTTTTATTTTCTATTATTCCACAAATATCTATTAATCCATGCCAAACATCACCCCAGACATCGAAGCGTTCGCACGTATAAAAGTCCTTGGAGTTGGAGGTTCCGGAGGAAACGCAGTGAACCACATGATCAATAGCAAGGTTAAGGGGGTTGATTTCATTACTATAAATACAGACTCGCAAGATCTACACAGGTCTCTAGCTAAGAAGCGTATACATATCGGAAAAAATCTGACTCGCGGTCTAGGGACCGGCATGAACGCCGATCTCGGTCGTCGTGCAGTAGAAGAGACTCGCGATGAGATTCAGGACGCCATCAAGGGCGCAGACATGGTCTTCGTGACTTGTGGTGAAGGTGGTGGTACTGGTAGCGGCGCTTCACCAATGGTTGCACGCATCGCCAAGGAACTCGGCTGTCTCACAGTTGCTGTAGTCACCAAGCCGTTCTTCTTCGAAGGACGCCAGCGTGGACGCATCGCCGAAGCTGGTCTCGATGAATTGAAAAAAGAAGTTGACGCCATCATCGTCATTCCGAACGATCGCCTTCTTTCCGCTATCGACAAAGGCACCACCGTCAAAAACGCTTTCTCAATGTGTGATGAAATTCTCCGCCACGCCGTCGAAGGTATTTCAGACCTCATCACTACGCCAGGTATCATCAACATCGACTTCGCAGATATTCGCACTGTCATGGAAAATGCCGGCTCCGCGCTCATGGGTATCGGTTTGGCCACTGGAGAAAATCGCGCCATCGAAGCTGCTAAGGCCGCCATCAACTCACCTCTCCTCGACGTCTCTATCACCGGTTCCAAGGGTGTGCTCTTCTCTATCGCTGGTGGTGAGGATCTTACAATGTTCGAGATCCAGGACGCCGCCAAGGTCATCACTGAGTCCATCGATCCTGAAGCCAAGATCATCTTCGGTACAGTTCGCGACGATAAGCTCAAGAAGAATGAGATCAAGATCACGGTCATCGCCACTGGTTTTCCTGAAAACAATACTGCTCCAGCCAGACCAGCGAGCATGTCACTTGGCAACATGACGGTAACTTCAGTGTCCAAGAGTCCAGAAAAGGAAAAAGGTAAGATCTTCCACTCAGCTCCAGAATCTAAGCGTGATAGCTCCTCAGCCTCATCCGGTTCAAATTCATCCGAAAAGATCACCGACATAAAGAAGCCTGTTGCTCCAACTGCGAAACCCGCAGATGACGACGATGATTGGGGTGCTGTACCAGCATTCCTCCGAAGATCGAGGTTGAAATAAAAACTCTACTATCATGACATATGACCTCGCAATCATCGGTGGTGGACCAGCCGGCGCAGCAGCCGCTGTCTACGCTGCACGTAAACGTTTGCAGACTATAGTCATCACAAAAGACTGGGTTGGTCAGAGCTCCGTGTCAGACAAGATCGAAAACTGGATCGGCACTCCAGCCATATCTGGTGTAGACCTATCCAAGAGCTTGGAAATACACGCCAAGGCTTATGCCAAAGATCCTACAAGCGGCGCTGATATACTGACTTTCAAAGACGGTGAAACTTGCACAGATATAAGTGGCACCAACAAATCATTTACCGTAAAAACTAACAAGGGTTCTTATGAGACTCGCACGATCCTCATAGTAAGCGGTAGCAGCCGACGCAAGCTCGACATCAAAGGCGCCAAAGAATTCGAGCACAAAGGACTCACCTACTGCGCCACTTGCGACGGCCCGATGTACGATGGCCAAGACGTGGTAGTCATCGGCGGAGGCAACGCTGCTTTCGAGAGCGCCGCGCAGCTTCTAGCATATTGCAAAAGCGTGACTCTATTATATAGAGGAACAGCTTTCAAAGCTGATCCTTCAACGATAGAAAAGTTGAGCAAGAACCCCAAGATGAAAGTCATCACCAATGCCGTACCAAAGGAAGTCGCTGGTGACAAATTCGTGACTTCATTCACATACACAGATGCGGTCAGTAAAAAAGACATAACTCTGGCAACAACCGGAGTTTTCGTGGAGATCGGCGCCATTCCAAACACGGACTTCGCAAAGAATATCATCAGCCTCGACAAGACCAACCACGTTGTGACAGACCCACGCAACCAGCGCACAACCACGGACGGCATATGGGCCGCCGGAGATTGTACGGATGGGCTATATCATCAGAATAATATCGCTGCCGGTGACGCCGTAAAGGCCATCGAGGATATCTATTTCTATCTACGCGCTTAAGTTGCGCACTTACTTCGCAGTGTTGGCGCACGCATTCCATAAACCAAGTTTCGCTTTTTGCGCCACCGCTTCCGTGGCGCGGAATTCGCTCTGCATGGAATACGGCGTGCCAAATGTATATTCTCTAGCATAACCATCTTTCAACATGGCTTCATTGTAGAATAAGCCATCGTCACGATACACATACGCCAAATAGCGGCCATATTTATCTTTGAGTTCCCTATTCGGATTGAAGGTAAGTCGGACTTTGCGGCCACTCAAAAGCTCCTTGGCTTCCACCGAAGCTTCCGGACCATAACATTCCACAGGTTTACGCGGGTCGACAATCTCTGGCGTATTAATGCCGAGCACGCGCACGGTTATGATTTTCGATGCTATATCGACTCTGAAGGTATCACCATCAACGACATAATTGACCGGATAATACTTTTCCGGATCGATCTTCACATCGTCACCAAATACACTAAGCAGACCAAACGCTTTACTAGCCCAAAGTACACAAACACACACAAGCACAACCGCACACGCAACCGCTATATAAGCGGCCTTCCTTTTGTTTATCATCTTTTTCTGATGTCCGACAACATCACTTCCCAGTAGCCAAGAACAGGACATACCTCGAACTTGGGACCGAATCCTCGACACTCTTTCAAAACTAAACACCCAGGAATTATTACCTGATTTGAGTTTCATGTCCGGATTTAAACACCACGGTGATTCGATTGATCCTAAAATTGTTGACCGAGATAATAATAGCGCAGTGATATAGAAAAGATAGAGGGTAAAGTTTGTCGCTAACAACAAGTTATTAGGTATTGCCTGCCAATACACAATCTGCTATATTGTAACTACCTGCCCGTGGATACGGGTTATCGATTCGCAAGACCTGGCTTAACGCCAGGTTTTTGCTTTACCACCTGAGCGATATGCTTCTTGATGTTCTGAGCATTTATTATCTTGTCTGACACTTCTTTCAAGTCGGTTGTAATGAATCCTGCCTTGAACAGAATAACCTTCTTACCATTCTTTTTGAGGTAACGAATGAGGCTGACAAAATCTGCATCTCCGGAAAACAAAGCTACGGTGTCATAACGATCCATAAGACGGATCAAATCAACGCTTATCTCGACATCAAAATTGCATTTTGGAAGATGAATGTATACACCCTCATTATCCGTAAATGTGGCACGTTTGTTCGATTCGATTTCATCAGCAGAAAGATGGTGACGCACTTTTTGCATTGGCTTGGTATAAACCCTCTTGCCGAAAATGTGCCTAGCTGCAGAAATAAAAGCTAGTGACTCCTTCTTTTGCGAATCATGGCCATAGTAGAAACGGATATGATCTGAAAAGAGCGACGTAAAATCGTATAGACCTTCCAGGTTTATGCGAAATTTCTCATTTTCTTGTAGGGCTTTGTTATCAGAATCCTGCCGATCCTCGTCAAACCAGTAGTTCACATTGCCAAAATCAATGACCGTCAGGACTTTACCAAAAGTCGCATCGATTCCAAGTTCGGTGCCGACAATATATTCTTTCTTGAAATCTTGAATATCCATTGCCGTCGATTATATCAAAGATTCAGGAATGGCAAAAATATACTGGCTTTATAAGTATGATCTTGGTTGGTCGATATTATTAGTTAACACGATATCATCATGGATGAACCACCAACGATTCGTGACTTGTATCCGGACTACACAGAAGAACAGCTCCAAGAAGCAGAAGAAAACCTAGAGCGGCACATTGAACTCGTGCTTCGCATCTACGAGCGACGGGAATCT
>CAIKDL010000027.1 GCA_903826185.1 uncultured bacterium
CGAGCGAGGCAACTGGCAAGCGGTCGAACGCTATGTTGCGAATCAGGGAAAGACAGAAGAGAAATCAGGACAGCTTTATTTACTCACTTAGGTCAGGCCTCGAGACATACCTCGTGGGCTCTGCCCCGAGGTAATTGATTGGCCGCTTAAACACCTAGTCGAATTTATAAGCTTATAAACGTTAATTTTTAATTAAAATCTATGGATAATCAAAACGCAAACGGAATCAAGCCTTGGCAGTGGACTGTGACAGCTATAGTTATAATTATTTTGGTTATTATAGGAGTAATGGTTTTTAGCAAGAAAGGCGTAGAGGCTCCTGTCACTGGAACTGACAACCAAACCGCTTCTACAACGTCGAACACAGCCAATCGCATTGTCATGACTGATCAGAATCCTGGCAACGTAGCTTTCGTATCATCTGTTCAAGTAGCGAATTCTGGTTGGGTCGTCATACAGACTAGCAAGGCCGGAAAGCTCGGCGACGTCATTGGTTCAACCCATGTCGATGCTGGCATAAATCCTGGAGTTAAGATCACTTTGTCTCAACCGATGGTAGATGGCGGAACTTATTACGCCGTATTGTATTCAGATAATGGCTCCGGGAAATTTGACTTGGTCGCTGATAAGCCTCTTACAAATTCGAATGGCGACATCATTATGTCAACCTTCAAGGCTTACGCGTCTGCTAGCTCCGAGATCAAAGGATAATAAAAGTAGGATAAACTAAAAAACAAATTGGCTGGCTCAAACCGGCCTTTTTGTTTCCCAAACACTGGATTTTGGCCTATAATATAGGCTAATATAAAACTATGGAAAAAGACCAGAAAATAGTAACCAGATTCGCTCCATCGCCAACAGGATTCATGCATATTGGCGGAGTTCGCACGGCGCTTTTTGCATATCTATTAGCAAGAAAGAACAAAGGTACGTTCCTTTTGCGTATTGAAGACACCGATAAGGATCGTGAAGTTAAAGGGTCGATTCAGCACATCCAAGACGCGCTTTCTTGGCTAGGGATTACATGGGATTATGGTCCAGACAAACCGGGACCTTTCGGTTCATGCATCCAGTCGGAACGCCTAGCCTCATACCACGAATACGCACTCAAACTTATCGAGAAAGGCTTGGCTTATCCAGATCCTTACACTCCGGCCGAGGTCGAGAAATTTCGCGAGGATGCCAAATCGGCCAAAGAGCCTTTTCTATACAGAAAACACCGACCGGCAGTAATAGAAAAATGGGATGGCAAAAAGCCACTAAGATTCAAGATTCCAGAAATCAAGCGTTATCATTGGCACGACGTAGTTCGTGGTGATCTAGAAGCTGGTGAAGATGCTCTCGATGATTTCATTATAATAAAAAGTGACGGCTTTCCAACATACAATTTCGCGCATATCATCGATGATCTCAATATGTCCGTGACCCACATACTTCGCGCTGACGAATTCATATCGAGCACACCAAGATTCCTTAGCCTCTATGAAGCCCTCAAGATCAAGCCACCAATCTTTGTCACACTTCCACCAATCTTGCGCGAAGATCACACCAAGAAGCTTGGCAAGCGAGATGGCGCAAAAGACGTCCTCGAGTATCGTGCAGAAGGATATCTTCCAGAAGCCATGTTAAATGTCCTGGCGCTCATCGGCTGGAATCCAGGCACCACCAAAGAGCTTTTTACAAAAGAAGAGCTCATAAACGATTTTGAGATCGAAAAGATCCAAAAGTCCGGCGGTTCATTCGACGAGATGAAGTTAGATTGGTTTAACCACCAATACATATCCAAGCTTTCAGATGAAGCTTTCGCTGACCATGCCAGTACTTTTTTGCCAGAATGGATGTCGACGAATAGCCCCGTGTTTCGAAATAGCATTACACTCATCCGCGAAAAGATCACTCGTTTTAGTGACATCACCAAGCTATTCAATAAAGACGGCGAACTGGCATTTTTGAAAGAAATGCCTGAGTACGAGCCAACTATGCTCTTGTGGAAAAAAGAGCCTTCCGCCAAGACGTCGCTAAACAGCTTGGAAGGTAGTTTGGAGATAGTAACCTCTGTTCCTGACAATACATTCACGCCTGACGCCATCAAAGTGGCGCTCTGGTCATACGCTGAAACCAATGGAAAGGGGAATGTCCTTTGGCCATTGCGTGTCGCTCTAACTGGCCAAGAAAAGTCACCAGACCCATTTGTTTGTGCCTCTTTACTTGGAAAAGAAGAGACTCTTAAACGCATGAAAAATGCAATCTCAAAGCTCTCATAGAAAAACCCTGACTATACTGATCGGCTTAGTTGTTTTTTATTGCACATTTTCTTGCGCGCCAGTCTCTCGTGTGAAAGCGGCTGTGACTCAAACATCGGAAATTCAAAACAAGATAAACCAACGAAACCTGGATATAAAAAACTTAGAGAAAGAGATAGCCAACTATCAAAGCCAGATAGATTCTTTATCTGGTCAGGCGTCGACACTGTCTTCGGCGGTCAAATCGTTACAGCTAACACAAAAGAAACTGGCAGACGACATCAAAATTACTGATACTAAGATCGCCAGACGAACCCTCGAAATCCAGCAGCTTTCTTCGGATATAACCCTTAGCCAAAAGAATATAAATGACGATAAGCGTATTATTACCCAAACTTTCGCCACTATTCACGAAAATGACGGCGGATCGCTCATTGAAACCATCCTTGGTGGGAGTTCGATATCAGACACCTTAGATTCACTTACCAAACTTGGGACCATTCAAAGTCAACTATCAGATCGTATAGATAGTTATAAAAAGGACAAAGCGTCTTTGGAATCAACTAAGACCACAACAGAAAAGGCTCGTACCGATTTATTATCCTTAAATAAACAGAAAAAGGACCAGCAATCTGTCGTGGCCTCAACAGCTAACCAACAAAACAGCTTACTCAGAGATACAAAGCAATCGCAATCTCAGTACCAAAGCATCTTGGCCCAGAAACTCCAACAACAAGCCGCGTTTGAACAAGAGATCATGACCTATCAGTCGCAGCTCAAGACCGTGGTCGATAGTTCCAAACTTCCAGATGTCAGCACTGGAGTTTTGTCTTGGCCACTCGATTCTGTGTTCATAACACAATATTTCGGTAACACTTCATTCTCAACCGCCAACCCGCAAATATATAACGGTAAGGGTCACACCGGCGTAGACTTCCGCGCATCCATTGGCACACCAGTCAAAGCTGCCCTCTCAGGAACTATTTTGGCGACAGGGAATACAGATCTGGTTCCAGGTTGTTATTCTTATGGTAAATGGGTCATGATTAAACACAACAACGGTCTATCAACCCTCTACGCTCATCTATCCCTACCGATA
>CAIKDL010000028.1 GCA_903826185.1 uncultured bacterium
AATACGACTTGAAAGGCGCTATGTTTTGCTCTGGCTTATTTAAGCGTCCGATGTGGGGCGAACCATCGCCAACAATTTTAACTAATTTCCATAATCCGCGATATTTTCTTCATCCAATTGAAAATAGACCCTTCACGCTTAGGGAATGTGCGAGATTGCAGGGTTTTCCTGATTCATTCCAATTCACTGATGCAGGTATTAGCTTGGAGGATGGCTACCGCTTGGTGGGCAACGCTGTCCCACCCATATTTAGCAGGGTATTGGCTAAATCAGTGAAGTTTTATTTTCATAATATTAATGTAGAGGCTGCCTGTGCTGCTTAAATCTGCTGACCAATCACTGGACCAAAAGATATGGGAGTTCGACTTTTGGGTTACACCATCAATTGTTGATATTAGAGAGACAGACCGATTCAAGTTAGAAATGAGGCGAATCAGTGGAGTGCTAGACGCTCTTTCCGGAGGTGGACATAGGGATTTGGATATTAAAAGATATTCTGCCGATCTTGTGGATCGGGCGATTGCTCATCTCGATTCGTTCCCTAGGCCGAGTAATATTCAAGACTATTGTGAATTTGCGGAAGACTTTCTTTTCTCCCTATCGGCACTGTTGTTTCTTGTAACGGGTAAGTCGGATAATAATAATAAGTGTCAATTCCCAATTTATCTTCGTAATCAGGTGGGGTGGCAGAGCATTCCAAGTCTAAGATCGAAAAAGGGTGTCTTATATATTTCGGAAGAATCGATTCCTCGCGTTCTTGATTCTGAGTCATATATGGCTCGAATAGCGAAAATTCATGTTGCGGAAAGACAGGTCAATAAGCATGCTTCGCTAAATGGAGTTGCTCCGAATTTGCTATTTCAATTTGCAAATTCACTTTTGGCCGATGGACCAAGCAAAGATCAGTTAACTGCCTATTTGCAGCATTTCCGAAAGGCAAAAATGTTGAATGAGGATTCGACTATTTTGCTGACGCCGCTTGTTATGTTTCAGGTTAGAGGCTCCGTCGCCGCTTCTGGTGGTCACGAGCCAGAGGAAATATTACGTGAAAGAATGAGTCAGTGGGGCATGGTCCGCGAAGTTGATTTTAATTCTAATGATGTGATACTCGATATTGAGGCTGGCGCCATATTTGAGCTAAGGGGAGATCAGCCCGAGGAAAAGCAGGGTAAAACAAAAACGCGTGCTTATGATTTTGTTTTACCTTTTAGAACGCCAAGCTGGCATCCAATGATATTTGTGCAGTCTCAGTTCTACGCTGGTGATTCAGGTTCTGTATCTCATAAAAATGTAGATCAGACAAAAAGTTCTCGACAAAACGCTACACAACTCTCCGCAAAGGCTTGGCCAGAAAGTCCACCGCCGGTTTTTCTTGAATATGTCGATGGTGCTGGATATTCAGCATCACTAAATGGTGATTTGAAAAGTCTTTTGTCCTTCGAGGATACTGCTGGTTTTTTCCAAGTTCGAACGGCGTCTATTCGCCTGCGGCGCGAGCTTCAAAAAATTGGATTTTTGACCCCCTTAGAAATCGGCCATGCAATACTTCGATGCGAAGGTGACTATCAAAGAGCGGTG
>CAIKDL010000029.1 GCA_903826185.1 uncultured bacterium
CAGCAGCGGCTAACAAAGGATACATGTATGTGGCACCGAGCACACCAGCAACACTGACAGATGTTGCCGCACCATCCATAAACAAATCGAAGGAAATACCGGCCAAAACTTTGTCTTTATAGTCAAATCGAGCCTCACCACCACGAACTTGCGCCGATGAGACAGTTCCATAACTTATGACTTTCACGCCATTAACACCCTTCGTCGCATCCGCACCAAGAGCCAAGATCTTTTCATCGTCAGCCAACAAAATAAGTGCGCCGTTATCTTTCACAGCCTTCGCCAAAAAAGCTTTCTCTTTGAAAACATCTCCTGGCGACGCGAAGAATTCTACGTGCACCGGAGTCTGACTAACCTTCGTCATGACCACAATATCTGGATGAAGCCATTTGGTGACTTTCTCTATGTCGCCTGGATGATCGGCGCCAATCTCCAATACCAAACAATCCGGATATTCTGTGCGCCACATTATAAGTTCAAGACCATGGAGAATGTTCTTAGACCAACCAACCATGTCGCGCCAAGCAGTTGGCACGCCGATGATGGTCAGAGGTAAGCCGATTTCACTGTTCAAACTCTTTTCGCTTTTGCGCGCATATTTACTGGAATATTTGATAACTGAATATATAGCATCCTTAGCTGAAGTCTTCCCTACACTTCCAGTCACAGCCACCACAAAAGGCTTGTATTTCGCGATGATTATCCGCGATTCCCAAGTCAATATCGCTATTATGATTTTTTTAATCGCCTGCATTTTAATTTATACATACCCCTCACTTCGCGCCTTGCGCCTTTTACCTATCCGGTGGGATATTGTAGTAGTTTATCAGAAAACCAACGATTTGGTCGAATGGATCGGTCAAAGTAGCCGAGGCATACTCAGCGCCTTTCGGCCAAACTTGGTAGAGGAAGATTATGTATCGCGGATTGTAAGCTGGAAAATATCCGAAGAATGAGTGCAAATATCTATCAGAATAATATCCGCCGTGGACATGATCAGCGATTTGGGCTGTTCCGGTCTTGGCAGCTACGCTATAGTTATCGCGTTTCTTGGCGCCTTGAACCAAGGCTGTATCGACAACTTTTACAAGCATGGTTGTCACGTCTTCAACGGTTTTTTTCTTCAAAACTGGACCAACTTTAACTGGATCTATCGTTTTGACTGTTCCATCATCATAATCAATCTCTTTTACAAGACGGGGTTG
Source organism: uncultured bacterium (assembly GCA_903826185.1). Classification (GTDB taxonomy): domain Bacteria; phylum Patescibacteriota; class Minisyncoccia; order Phycocordibacterales; family PALSA-1337; genus C7867-002. The sequence continues at coordinate 1,206 of CAIKDL010000029.1, forward strand.
CACCAAATAGCCATTATCAGCCAGAACAGACAAAGCGCGGATCATTTGCAAAGGAGAAACCGCAAGCCCTTGACCGTAAGAAGCTGTGGCAACATCGATATCTTTGCCGGATTTGAGGTTACCGATCAACCCCGTGGCTTCATTTGGTAGATCGACTCCAGACTTATGTCCAAATCCAAAAGAATTAAAATATGAATACATGGCGGTAGCGCCAGCCTTCAGCGCCACCGTGGCTGCACCAACGTTCAACGATTGACTCAATATTTGCTGCATAGGTATGACACCGCGAGCTTTACCGTCGTAGTTAGAAATCCTCTTGCTGTTCAAGGTCATAGTTCCGGTATCATTATATGTAGAATCTGGAGTAATAACTCCTGTATCCAACCCGACAGACATAGTGAGCGGCTTCATGATCGATCCCATCTCATAAACATTCTCCACTAGCGGATCGGAAAAGACGCGTACATCTTTCACGCTGGCAGTATCATTTGGATCAAAAGAAGGTAATGAAACCGCCGCTATGACATCTCCAGTCTGTGGATCCATGACGATGCCGCCAATCTCATCTGGATGCCAAGTAGAGACGGCTTGTTCCAAAGTC
>CAIKDL010000030.1 GCA_903826185.1 uncultured bacterium
CTCTGGTCTTCTATCTCTTGAGCCGAGTCATTGACGATCGTCTCTGTTTCTATGTTTGTCATGCTGTAATCATACACCCATTTTCTGCTATAATAAACCCCATGGAATCATTAGATAATCCCGCTGGTAAATTCACCAATCCACAGGAAGAGATCGCTTATTTGAGACAAATGATCGCTCGCAGAGAGCGTGTGCTTTTGGAAGAGACTCCTGAGGCTAGCATAGAGCATGTTGCACGTGAAGAAGTGGTGAAATATGCCGAGCGCAAACCGGATGAAGTTTTGCACGAGAAATACATCGTTCCGACTCCGGAAATGGAGGCAGTTGTGCTCGAGCTTTCTCCTGAAGAACATGACGAGAAGATGAATGAACTCCTCGGATTCTTGGAAGAGAAGGGAATATATAATACTTTGAAAATGGTCGAGCATATGCATGATCCTCACATTTACGATGATTTTCATCGACTGCTGGTCCAGTATCTTCGCTCAGGATTTACGATCGGTGGTCTCAAGGATAAGGATCCATTGTGGCGCTCACTCAAGATGGCCTTGTTTGAAATCTTGGTCCCAGAAGCCAATTCTCCGGAGAAAGGGGGTTCATCCAAACCGCTGAAGGAATTGCTTTCCTCGATGGAACAATTCTACGCTGGCATGTGTTCTATTAGTAGTAAAGATTCAGATAACGATATTTTTGCCTTCGAGATTGCCGTCGCCAACCACAGCGAGGATTTCATTTTCTATTGCGCAGTACCAGAAAATAAGCACAACCTTTTCGAAAAACAAATACTATCCATTTTTCCTGATGCCAAGGTTAGCGAGAGAAAAGACGACTACAATATCTTCTCTGAAAAGGGTATGGCGGCGGCTTCCTATGGTCATCAGAAAAAGAATCACATATTTCCGCTCAAGACTTATGACAAGTTCGATCATGACCCGATCAACGCCGTTCTGAACTCATTTTCTAAGATAGATAAGGAAGGCGAAGGTGCGTCTATTCAGATCATATTCAAACCAGTTGGAGATTTTTATAATAGCAAATACCGAAAAGCTTTGGAAAAGATCCAAAAAGGCGAGAAACTTTCTGAATCTATCGATATCGCTTATACGACTGGTGAAAAAGTTTTGAAGGGTATCGGCAAAGGTTTGGAAACTGGTTTCAAAGGAGCTTTCGATATCATCGGCGAAATGGCTGGCGGTTCTGGCGATCAAAAGAAAAAAGAAGATGAAGAAAAGAAGAAGCGTCAAGAAGCTGGTGACAAGGGTATGCGTCCAGAAAATGAAATCGCCTCAAAAGAGATCCAAGAGAAGCTTTCTTCTCCAGTTTTGGCTACGAATATCAGGATTGTGGCCTCTTCGCAAGACGAGGCTAAGGCTAGGGCTATTTTGTCGGATCTGGAAGCGGCTTTCAACCAATTCGAAGATACTAATGGCAATCGCTTGGAGTTCGTGCACGTCAGTAAATCCAAACTAGAAAAAGAACTGGAAGCCTTCACTTTCCGCTCTTATGACGAAGATCAAAATTGTCCGCTCTCATTGCGGGAGTTGGCGACGATTATGCATATGCCGGTGGCTGGGAAAATTTCAACTTCTCAAGTCAAACTCACCAAGTCTGGTACTTCTGCCGCACCTCTTGGTTTGCCACAGCTTGGCACTTTGCTCGGCGTAAACTCCGATCGTGGACGCGAGACCAAGATCTTTATGACCGATGAAGACCGCCTGCGCCACTTCTATGTCATCGGTCAGACTGGTACTGGTAAAACTTCTCTACTCAAAAATATGATCTTGCAGGATATGCAACGTGGTGACGGAGTTTGTTTCATCGATCCGCACGGCTCCGATGTGGAAGATATTCTGGCCCTGGTACCTCCTGAGAGATTTGGCGATGTTATATATTTCGATCCGGCTTATACCGCACGTCCGATGGCTCTCAATATGCTCGAATACGATGTGCGTTTTCCAGAACAAAAGACTTTCGTGGTGAATGAGATGCTTTCCATATTCAATAAGCTCTTCGATATGAAAGTCGCTGGTGGTCCGATGTTCGAACAATATTTCCGTAATGCCGTCTTGTTGACTATCGATGACCCGACGACGGGGAATACGCTTGTAGATGTTTCGCGCGTTCTTTCCAACAAAGCTTTCCGCGAAATGAAACTCGCCAAATGTACTAATCCGTTGGTTGTCCAGTTCTGGAGAGAAGTTGCCGATAAGGCTGGTGGTGAAGCGTCGCTCGCCAACATCGTTCCTTACATCGTCTCTAAGTTCGATAACTTCTTGGCCAACGATATCATGCGCCCGGTCATCGCTCAGGAGAAATCCACATTCAATTTCCGCGACATTATGGATAACAAGAAGATCTTGCTGGTGAATCTTTCCAAAGGTCGCCTCGGCGACATCAATGCCAACCTGATCGGTCTCATCTTGGTTGGTAAGATACTCATGTCGGCTCTGTCACGCGTCGATTCGCTCGGTAAGAATCTTCCGCCGTTCTATCTATATATAGACGAATTCCAAAACGTTACAACAGACTCGATTGGAACTATTTTGTCCGAGGCGCGCAAGTACAAACTCTCGATGACCATGGCCCACCAGTTCATCAAACAGCTCGATGAAAAGATCAAAAACTCTGTCTTTGGTAACGTCGGTTCCATGGCTGTATTCCGCGTCGGTGTGGAAGATGGCGAGTTCTTGGCCAAACAGTTTGAGCCGGTATTTACAGAAAAAGATATTATAAATATAGACAATCGCAATTGCTACGTGAAGATGCTCGCGGAAGGCAAGCCAGTCAAGCCATTCAATATTTCTACACAAAATCTTCCTAAGGGTGACCGCGACGTGGCCGGTAAACTGAAAGAGCTCTCTTATTTGACTTATGGTAAAGAAAGGAGCATTATCGAAAGCGAGATAAATGCGAAGTATAAGAAATAAATGGCCCTCACTGACGAAATACATTTTCATGCAAAAGCCGGTAACGGCGGTATTGGCGTTGTCCGTTGGAGGCACGAAAAAGGCAAAGAATTCGCCGGTGCAGCCGGTGGTAATGGTGGCCGCGGTGGCGATATATACGTTCGCGCTGTTCGTGATATCAATGTCATGGCGCGCTATAAGACGGTGAAGAAGTTCGAATCGCAAAAAGGCCAGGACGGTATGAATTGGAGCATGCAAGGAAAATCCGGCGAAGATCTCTATATCGATTTACCAATCGGTTCCGTCGTCAAAAACTTAGAAACCGCCAGAGTCGTGGAACTCCTCGAAGAAGGACAGGAATCGAAAATCTTACATGGCGGTAAAGGCGGTCTTGGCAACGAACATTTCAAAGCCTCGACCAATGTGAAGCCGGAGCAATCCACTCCAGGATATCCTGGTGAAGAAGCCGACTTTGTTGTAGAGCTAAACCTGATCGCCGATGCTGGTCTTATCGGTCTGCCAAATGCTGGTAAGTCTAGCCTGCTGAACGCCCTAACTCACGCTCACGCCAAAGTCGCCAACTACGCCTTTACCACATTAGATCCTAACCTCGGTGCTTTGCATGGCGGCTATATCTTGGCTGATATTCCAGGTCTCATCGAAGGCGCCGCCGAAGGGAAGGGCCTCGGCATTCAATTTTTGAAACATGTGAAGAGAACCAAAGTTCTGATCCACCTGGTTCCTTTGGGTAATGATGGGGTCGCAAATGCACATATTGTCGGCGATTATAAAACCGTTCGCGAAGAGCTCAAGAAATATGGCGAAGGATTGCCAGACAAGCCGGAGATTATCATTCTTTCCAAGACAGACATGGTTCCGCCCAAGGCGGTTGTCGCTGCTCGCAAGAAGTTGGAAAAATACGCGAAAGAATCCGGCGGCCAAATATTTGAAGTTTCAGTGCTGGATGATGCTGCCATCAAAAAACTTGGCGAGGAATTGGTGAAAATATTGAGTAAATAAGAAGGCCAACTACTTGCAGGATATTTTTCATACACAAGTCTTGACTAATCTATAGAATTAGTGGTAGTGTTTTTATTGAACTAGTAGAGAGGCATAAGTCTCTCATAACAATCAAAAAGGAGGATACTCATGAGTACCCAACCAGCCAAACATCCCAACGAATATCTGGATGGACGATTTGTGGTCGATGTTTTACCACAAATGATTGTTGGTAGGACCAGCCTGAGAACGGTTTTTGTATCTTGCCATTATGTGGGTCATTACATGGGCGGTGTAGTGGATACCGGCAAGAAGGGTCTGCACATCTTCGTCATGCGAGACACTCAGGTCGATCAGTGCTCTGTCTCCAACCTCGGCAATAGCGATCTTTTGGTGGTCTATCTGGATATCAATGGTTTCGACAAGGCCATTCAGAGGATCTCCGAGATCAAAAAATCGCATCCGGCGATGAAGGTCGTCGCAGTCGCTTGCAATTGTGGCATCGAAGAAAAGAGGATCAAGATCGCCCCACTCATGGAATCGAAAGCTGTTGACGCGTTCGTCATTACGAATGGTTGCGGTGGTTACAGGCCCATGCTCGATATTCTTGAAGGATTGATCGAGTTTTGGCCGAGTAATTAACCTGAATCTCTATGCAGTTGTATACAGCATAGAGATTTTTTTATTAGGCTTTATCCCAATTTTTCTATCAATATCTTCTTCACTACATCAGGATTTGCCGCGCCTTTCGTAGCTTTCATGGCTTGTCCTATCAAGAATTGAATGGAAGCGAGCTTGCCGGCTTTGTATTCGGTGACGGCTTTGGCATTATTAGTCAGTATCTTGTCTATGATTGGACCAATATCTGCAGCATCGCTCTTTTGTAAGAGGCCATTTTTCTCTGCGACTACGCGAGCAGACTGGCTAGAATCTTTTATGAGTAAGGCAAGTGTGTCTTTTGCACCACGCGAAGAGATCTCACCACCAGCAATCATCGACATGAGCTCGGAAAATGACGCTGGCGGGATGGCGTTATTCTGGTCGAATGAGGGTAGATAATCGCTCAGGATATAGTTCGTAGTCAGCTTGATGCGTTTTGCGTCGCCATTAAATGGGCTTACGACCGCCTCGAAATAAGTGGTTAGAGAGGTGTTTTCCACAAATACGGCCACTTCTTTGTCGGTCATACCATAGTCTTTTTTATATCTATCGCGCTTTGCCCATGGCAATTCCGGCATTTCTTTGCGAAGTGCGCTCTCGGCGAATTCCGGAATCTCGGAGATCTTCATCTTCGGTATGTCCGGGTCAGGGAAGTAGCGATAATCATGCGAGCTCTCTTTGCTGCGCTGTGAGAAAGTCTTCTGCTTAGTATCATCCCAGCCACGAGTCTCCTGGACGATCTTTTCCGTGCCGCCTTTTTCGGCCGCTTCCAAGACTTTACTCTGACGATCTATCTCATAAGCAATGGCGCGCTCTACCGAACGGAATGAGTTCAGGTTCTTCACTTCGGTCTTTGTGCCGAATTTCCCTGTGGCAGTATCTTCCGCCGTAGCGACGGAGACATTGGCTTCGACGCGCATTTCACCTTTTTCCATATTGGCCTCACCAGCACCGAGGTAGCGCAGCAACAGCTGTAACTCTTTGGCGAAACGCACGGCTGTTTCCGCATCATGGATGACCGGCTTAGTGACCAATTCCATGAGAGGCACTCCGGCTCGATTGAAGTTCACCAAACTTTTCTCATGCTGATCATGAGTAGATTGCGCGGTGTCTTCTTCAAGATGGATGCGCTCTAAGGCCACACTAGAAAGTTCACCACCAGAAATGAGTGGGAATTTATATTGACTGATCTGATAGCCTTTCGGTATGTCCGGATAGAAATAATTCTTACGATCCCACTCAGTGAAGTCTGCGAGTTTGCCGCCAACGGCCAGACCCATCTTGAGTACGTGTTTAATCGCACCTTTATTCAAAACTGGCAAAGTCCCAGGATGGCCCATACAGATAGGGCAGATGTTCATATTCGGCTTCTCCTCATCAGGGTTATTCTTGCAAGAGCAGAACATTTTCGAAGCAGTTTTCAGCTCGGCATGGATTTCCAGGCCGATGGTTGGCATGTATTTTGCTGTTTTTTTCGAGTTTTTTTTCTCTGGTTCCATGGGCTTTATATTAGCATAAATGAATGATACTATAACACTATAAAAATATGTTATCAGAACAACCACTAAATCAAAGTAATCAGCCCGATTTCCAGACTTTCACCAAAAAACAAGCTTTGGATGAAATCGGTTTTGCAATCCAGAAATGTGGGGTGGCTGGCAACAATGACAGCGAAATCCCAGAGCTTATGAGAATGAGTTCAGAAATATCGGGTGGTCAAGTTGGTCCGGATAAATATGCAGAATATGTTAAACGGGCTCATGGTATATTTGAAGGTAAAATAGAGAGATAGATTTGACAGAAAACCGTATAAATTGCATAACTTGACTTCCTCTCAAGGGTATGCTATGCTACTCCCGTGTAAGTTTCTCGTCCTTACCGTTAGCATAACGTACGAGAGTTCCGCTTAAGCGTAAGCTTTCGTAGGTTCTCGTAAGAGATTCGACAAAGTGATCGTTGTGCGGGTAAAGAAGAAAATGTCAAAAAGACTTTTCATCGGTAGCGTTGCATGGGCAACCACATCTGACAGCTTGAAGAAGCACTTCGAGCAAGTCGGTGCAGTGGAAGAG
>CAIKDL010000031.1 GCA_903826185.1 uncultured bacterium
ACAGGAAGTAGTGGAGGGAGTATAGCAAAGGCATACGGAACGACTCTTAGCACGCAATTTATTATAACTACCCCAACAACTTTGTCGTGGACCGATACAGGACTCGATTTGACAGTCACGCCTACCTCTGCGGATTCCACCTTTGTGATCAATGCACACATGGTTGCTAAGAATGGTTCAGCACCAGGCGACTGTCTTATCGGCTTATTTAAGAATGGCGCCGCATTGATAGCACCATTTGCTTCGACTAATGGTGATGACTGGGATGCCGACAGTGTAGGTGTTAGTGCCATTGATCGGCACGCCAGTCTGTCGCCCGTAACATATTCTATCAAGGTGACGGGTGACCAAGCTGGCTCGAAATGTTTTATAAACCGCTCGTATGGTAGTGCACAATATCATGGCGTATCTACCATGACTGTCCTAGAGACTCAGTAATGTTCTCGGCTATTCACACAACACATCTGACAACGATACACCTATTAGCTCACACCACGACTTATTGCGTTGGCGGCTTCGGTATGGTTATGCATTTGCTTGCACCTATACTTGAGACATTCCCGACATAATCATAGGCGCTAGCCGAGTAACAATAACTCTTTCCTACGACCTGCTTTGCCTCATAGTTGTAAGTCAATAGCCCGTCGAGCTCGTTGGAAAAGCCTACTCTGCCACTGACAAATATCTTATTTGAGCTTGTGTAGATATTGTACCCCCAAGCCTTATACGAACCGTCCGTGTAATTATCAGCATCATCTTTAGATTCTGGGAATTTGATCTTGACAGCGGCTAAATATGAGACCTTGCCGTTTATCGTATTCTTCATGAAAACTGTATTCAGAGAACTGATTGCAGGCACGGCTGGAGGTGTAATATCTGCATAGACAGGATCAGATTTCAATGATTCAGCGAAATCACTATAAGCGTATACTCTGTAGTAATTTAGATTTCCCGACACGGGTTTTGTGTCGTTAAACTTAGTAACAGTCTTGCCGACTGTACCGATAAGCGACCAAGCCCCTGAAGGGCCTATACGTCTTTCAATCTTAAAACCGCTCTGTTTCGTGGAATTCGGAGTCCAAGAAATAGTGACTTTGCTTTTTGCTGCTGGACCAGTTGTCGATGTGACGCCGAGTGGCGTACCAAGAGGGGTCACACATTGACCCGTGGTCAGACGATAGGGGTCACCATCATTCTGTCCTTGGTTACCAGCATTATCGTAGTCTACCAATGTGTAGCATATCGACTTATTGAATTCTATGGCTGGATCATTATCGCTGTACGAATACGTATGAGCATCGACTTGAGCAATAATATCGCCCAGACCACCCTCTTCACTAAGACCGCGTCGTATCTTGTAACCAGCAAGGCCTGACCACGCTCTTTCTCCGCCACTAATTGAGCTCCAATTTATTGTCACAACATCTCCAACAGCGTGTATAGCAGTAATGCTAGCATTGAGAGGAGCAACCGTATCTGGTGGAAATGTTGTGTTGGAGTAGTCGGACGTATCGATGGAATTGGTAGCCGAAACACGATAATAGTATTTTATAGGCACAGCAAATGGGGGCAGAACATAAGGAGGAGGAAGTGAATCCGTATAGGATGTCTGGCCATATGAAGCGGTGCCGACCTGTGACCAAATGCTTCCATCAGTCGAACGCTCTATATTGAAACTATCAGCGCCGTCAGAGTTATCTTTCCACGATACCAAGACCTGTAGAGGGCTGCTGTACGAAGGGGCTACAGGTAGGTAGCTTGAGGTAGCATCGCTTGGCGCTGCCAATGGTCCTCCAGTTACCAGCACCGCACTACCAGCATCGTTGTAGTTGTAATCAGTCATATTGTAAATAGTTCCAGCTGCTGCATTTGATATTGTCGGGCCGCCCGGAAGGACATGGATTATATAACCAGATTTATAAACCTCGATACTGCTTAACGAGCATGTTTCACCAGGATTGGTATTGAATTGCGTCTCTCCGCTCCCAAATGATACAGGAGTAGCACAACCGGCATCACCAGCACCAGCGTGATGATGCATGAGACCGACAATAGTTGGCGTGGAATCAAGCTCTACTCTTTTAGTTGACGAGGAATTGGCAACTGACGCTGTTACTGCTACCTGTGTGCTATTGGTAACTAGCAAGGACAAATGTGTGTGACTCTGTACAACAAATATAGCGCCTATTATAAGCAGGCCAATAAATGCAGATATCGACGCACCTACGGGTACGCCCCCTTGTGGGTTACTCATGAAAGTGGTTAATGATTAGATTAGTAATACTACGTATTACATTCTAATATATTCTGGACTAAAACACTACCTCCACACCCCCGTCACAATGTGACAGGGAACGCCTGTAAACCGTATTTGAACCAATTTAATGTTAGTGCACGTTCGGAATATCAGGTCTGGCCAAGACAAGTGTTGTGCGCGGGATACGAATAATGCGTTCGTCGGGGCCGCAACTGGCGGTCGCGGGCAGATGTGCTGCCGCGATCTCGGTAATGTCCGAACCGATGATTGCAAAATCCCCGCCTTCAAGCTCGAAAATATCGGGACAACCACGAACAGCGGCAGTCCGCGCACCATTGGCGTGCGGATCGGGACCGAGCCGCCGAAGAAACGCAACTTGTGTTTTATGGTTCATGTCTGTGCCTCCATTCTGTTTACCGAGTGCTACGAATTCGTAGCAATCTAGTCTCCCCTATGGCCTATTGTCAAGCGCGTAAATCACGGACATGGGAAAAACAAAACAACCCGCCAATATCGTTGGCAAAATGATCCAAAAGAAGCGCTACGCTCTTGGACGACCTTGTTGACCGCGAAACATTCGCGGCAGAAAAGGCGAAATTGATGAGCCAAAAGAAAACCTTGGAAGAACAAAAAGAGCGCTTGCAAGTCGGGCGAGCCGATTGGCTCGAACCTAGTACTCGACTGCAAAAAAGCCCGTGGTTGCTGCGTTAAACCGTGGTCACTACTGGTGGAATGGTGCCCCCGCGAGGAATCGAACCTCGATTGCAGGATCCGCAATCCTGCGTCCTATCCATTAAACGACGAGGGCAAAATAACTCACCACGATACACTAACACACAAAAGCCTATATAGACAAGAAAACCGCCTTGCGGCGGCTTCTTTTGTATTAAATTTTTGAGCGAAATTATCCGAGCTTTTTCAAAGCAGCCATGGCTCGGGATTTGAGACGGGATGAGGCGTTAGCCTTGATATAACCGACCTTGGCAGACTTATCGAGAGCCTTGTAAACAGCTGAGATGAGCTTGGCGGCACCAGCCTTGTCCTTAGCGGCAACAGCTGCACGGAAAGCCTTGATGTCCTTGTCTACTTGGTTTTTGTGGCGAAGATTGAAAACACGCTTGTGCTTAGCGGCACGAATAGCTTTTTTGGCTGAAGATGTTATTGGCATATGTTTATTTGGTGTTGGTTAAGTTAACACGGCGCCAAAGAAAAGTAAAGCGGCATGAAGCGAAACAATACTGCGTACAAAAGTCAGCCGCACACCAAACAAAAAAGTAGCCCAGGGCGCGGATAGCGCACAGGAGCTACTTGCTAGCGATCAAAGAAGATCAAGCTGCCATAGATGTCATGGCCGATTCAATCTCTTCAATGGTGCGCATCACGGCATCGCGCGGATTTGGGGCTCGGAGGATCGGACGCCCAACAACGATGCGATCGACGCCGGCCGTGATGGCCGCAGCCGGGGTCATTATCCGCTCCGGATTCTGATCATCACCAACAACGATTGACCAGACTGGGCGGATGGCCGGGGTATTGATGGTCTTGTCATTACCGATGATCAGTCGTAAGGGGCCCGCTTCTCTGGCGGAACCGACGACACCGCCTACACCTGAATCACGGGCCAACTGCGCCAGATTCGAGATAGCCAGACCAATGCTGCTTCCATGAATATCGAAGCAATGTGCATCCGTCAGGCTCGTGAGAACCGTGACTGCCAAGATCTCTATCCCAGGAAGCGCCAAGACCAGTGCTTGGATAGATGGCTTCCCCGCCGAACAAGCGACGGTCAAGAGCTCGGGTTTCAATTGCGCGAGCATGGCGGCGTCCGTGGCGAGAGTCTCGGGGATGTCATACAGCTTCAGATCAGCGAAGACCTTGAGGCCGCGATTGTGCAAAACGGTGATGAGGTCGTAACCATAAGCCCTCAACGCCGAGTTGACCTTAATGTAACAGCCGATACCAGAGAGTTTATCCGCCAGAGCCAAGACCTGATCGATGACCCATTGGCGATTCTGCCCTTTGGTGGGATCCATCTTGAAGTCGGCTGCGACGATCAAACGTTCCGCTGACGTTAACTTTTTCATGTGTTTCCTTTTGTTGTAACTGCATCTATAAGAACATTAGTATAGAAATGACATTAAATCAATGAACTCATACACACAAAAAAGCCGCCACAGATCTTTCCGTGGCGGCGGTTATGATTGATGCTTTAAGCCTTCTTTTTGGCGAGGAAATCCCGACCTTTGCCGACTTCGGTATTGATCGGTACACCTTGAGCACATAGGGGGCAGTTCTTTTCCTCCCAAGCGTCAAGCGTGATATTGACGAGTGAATGCAGGTGTGGCACATCACCAAGATCTTTGGCTGTGACACCACCGCGGTTGCAGAGCGCTCCAACACCGATGACTGTACCGCCGCTGGCCCGGACCAATTCCACGACTTTCTTGACTGTGCCGCCAGTCGTAAGAATGTCCTCAACAACCAGAACACGTTTGTCTTTGACGAGCTTGTCGTAGCCGCGCTTGAGAACAAAGCGCTCGCTAATCTGTATGCCTGGTACTTCACCGAAGATTGCTTCCTTCTCGGCATAAACGGCCAGCACTTCGCAGCCGGTCAGTTTCGTCAGATGACTAGCTGTCCACTGCGTGAGAACAATGCCACCAAGCGCCGGTGCCAAAACAACATCGGTGCCGATGTTGCAGAACCACTCGGCGGTCTGTAAACACAGGGCGTCTATGGCTCCCGTGTACGGATAGACAGCGTCTTTGTTCACATAAGCGGAGCCGTGCTTACCAGAGGCGTACACGACGTGGCTTCCAGCGATGACGGCATTGACTCGGCCCAAGATTTCCAGGGCCTGTTTTTCTTTTCCGGTCATATTGCTTTCCTCTTTGGTTGATGTGGTTGACTATCTGAATACATGATATGAATAATGGAACTGAAGTCAAGCGTCTAGTCGGCGCAACCAAATAAAAAAGCGACCCGACATCCGAAGATGCGGGCCGCCATAACTCAATGGCCGCTGTTTCTTGCAGCCATGTCTTTCAACACAATCTCCGTCGGTTTGCACGGATTCGTGAACAAAGTCCACGGCTGTTGCCAAACCGGATAGCTCGGCAGATGTATGGCACCGAAGCTGACAGCTTTGGCGCCCATCATCCGCACCTTACCGAGATCGGCATATTCCATGATACTCGGACCAATAACTGGCAGTGGGCCTTTCTTGGCCAAGATGTTCACGGCTGCCCAATTGGCCTGCTTGGCCGGGCCACCGGAAACACCTCCACCGCCACCTTGAACTCTCTTTTCGAGCCTCCATAATGGCGACCTCTCGCCACGAGGGAAAGCAATCTCCCACGGCACACTGTTCAGAGATATCGCTTCGGCATAACCTTCCAGACCTTGAGAAATAGTCAGGAAGTCCTGCGCCACCGACACTTTGACGATGACCGGATGCCGTGAGGCCTCCACAACTTTCTTGACGGAGGCGATAACGACTTCCGCGGTCTGCATCGGATGGCCGGTGTTCGGACATGACGGGTTGACTTCCAGTGCGACCAGGTCGAAGGCATTCAACTTGTCGGCCATATACACCAACTCTTTGGCGTCGCCAAATATGTTGCCGGCAATATTGTATTGCTCGAAGTCGATCCCGGGCGCAACTTTCTCGCACCACCAATCAGCACCGGGATTCGTAAGCCCAATTTTATTGACTGAGCCGCCAGGTATCGGTCGCACACATTCCCAAGGCTTACGCCAACGCAAGTTCCCAGCCCACCGATTTCTGGTCAGTGACTTGGTAAAGACAGTGAACAGCTCCGGCTTTATATAGCCGGCAGCAACCAATGGCCTTTCCCAAAACCATCCCTTGCCATCGAAGGCCAGGGCGCCACTTGCGATCACGTACTCCATTTTGTGACCATTGGATAATTCAATCATTCAATACCTCCCTTTTATTAATGTTTCTAACGCATTTATTCCAAAGTTCGAAACCTGGCTCAACATTAGGATAAAAACGTGTGGAAATCAATATGTTATTATGTATCCATGATATCCCTGCTTCACGGAAATATACTAGAGATCGCCGAGCGCGCTGCGGTCATAGACGTAAATGGCGTCGGATATAAGGTCTCCATGACCGAAGATTCATTGCGCGGCTTGAAGACCGGCACGGAAATAACCATCTGGACTCATCTGGCGGTGCGCGAAAATTCTCAAGACCTTTATGGATTTATCTCCAAGAAAGACCGTGACTTCTTCGAGCTGCTTATAACAGTTTCTGGAATTGGTCCTAAAACCGCGCTCAACATTTTATCCTTGGTGGCCAGCGAAACGCTGATCGGCGCTATTCGTGATGGTTCCACCTCTCATCTGGTGAAAGTTTCCGGTATTGGCAAGAAAACTGCCGAGAAGATCGTGCTTGAGCTCAAAGATAAAATGATTGGATATGGCGGCGGCGAGAATGAATACACTGCAGCCGGCATGTCTAGCGACGCTGACGCCATCGAAGCCCTGAAGGCTCTCGGTTACGGCGCCGACGAAGCACGTGAAGCAATAAAGAAGATTGTAGCTGGTGGAAAACTTACAGACACTGGCGCAAAAGTCAAAGCTGCGCTAAAAGTATTAGGGTAATAAAACATCATGCTCGACGCCATTCTCAGATTCATAAGAAAATTCATCCCCGACTTCATTTTCAATTTTTTTCAGCCGACTTATCACTGGACGTTGTCGCTTTGCGCCGCCATCAAATACCGATTCCCTTCTAGACACCTCAAAGTCATCGCCATCACTGGCACGAAAGGCAAAAGCTCAACCGTGGAGATACTGAATGCAATCTTAGAAGAGGCCGGCTATAAAACCGGACTTTCAGACACGATCCGTTTCAAAGTAGACGAAATCTCTTCAGAAAACCTTTTCAAAATGAGCATGCCTGGACGCTTCTTCTTGCAACGCCTTCTACGAAGCGCCGTTCAACACGGTTGCCAGTATTTCCTCTTGGAAATGACTTCTCAAGGCGCTCTTTTGCACAGACACAAATTCATAGAGATGGACGCCTTCGTTCTCACAAATATCTCACCGGAACACGTGGAGGCTCATGGGTCTTACGAAAAATATATACAAGCCAAACTAGACCTGGCGCAGAGTCTCGGAAAATCGAAAAAGAAAGACCGCGTCATGCTGGTAAATGCCGATGACAAAGAATCTCCGAGGTTCTCAGCCTGCAAGTCCGATCGCAAACTAACCTACAGTATCCACGACGTCGAACCTTATGAGGTCAAGAAGTCTGGCCTGACATTTACGTTGAAAGATAGCGCCCAAAATGGCCGCCTTGTAACATCACCTCTTTCTGGATTATTCAATATATACAACATTTTAGCCGCCGCTACGGCCGCACGCAGTCAGGGTGTATCAGATGAGATAATC
>CAIKDL010000032.1 GCA_903826185.1 uncultured bacterium
AGTCGTCGATCAGGAGTCGGCAGATCATTTCAAGGTGTCGGTGAAAGAACCCGCCGAGCGCAATCTTGCCAACTCGCGCATACTTGAGATTTTCCGGATGAAATTTCCCGGTAAGAATGTCCAAATAATAAATGGCCACCATTCGCCATCAAAGCTATTAGCGATAGATGACTGAGAAAGACCGGCTTGAAAAACCCAACAATATTAAGTGAAATGATGAACGGCCAGATCCCCGTAGAGACCTGGCCGTTGTTTGTACCGCGTTAGCGGTGAGACCGGTTAGTCGTGGTCCTCAGCTGCCGTTTTGGCGCTGTCGAACTCCGACTTGGTGACTGCCACCCCGTCCCGTGTGGTCGGCGGCGGATTGGTGAGTCGACGGTTTTCCGGAATCTGCTGTCTGCGTGCTTTCATAATTGTTCCTCCTTAGTTGAACAGACTATATCTTAGCATAGTATACACAGTTTGTCAATACCGATGCACCAAAATATCTGATATGATGTACATACCAATAATATGCTTATTCCTAGCCAATATAATCAAAAAGGCATGTTTGAAAGGATAGTCCGTTCCAGGGACGGTCAGCTTGTGCGTATCTTCTTCGAAGTCTATGAATGGAACGGCGAGCTCAAAGGTCGCATCTTGCGTGCCGAGCCCATATTAGCGCTTGCACGAGCCTCGACGGAACAAGCAGCGACCAAGCAAACATTCGCTGACTCTTGTGTGCTGTTACTTTGCGCCGCATCGAAGATAGTTTCTCCGTATCATTGGTCTGTCGAAAAAAAGATTACTTCGCCATTTTCTGAACTCGATTTTCTAACTAGCATAAAGATCCGAGCACCTTCTCTATAAAAATCTCGACGCATAGCCACGCCGCGAAAAGTGGAGGTGGCTATTGATGTGTGCTTCCGCTCATTACAAAACTTAATTACTAAATAAGTATGTCAAAAATAATAGGTATCGACCTAGGTACAACTTTCTCGGCTGTTGCCGTTATGGAAGCCGGTACTCCTAAGGTCCTAGTAAATAGCGAAGGCCAGAGAACAACTCCGTCTATTGTGGCGCAGTCAAAAACTGGTGATCGTCTTGTTGGTCTACTAGCGAAGCGTCAAGCAGTTACGAACCCGAAGAACACGATCTTCCAGATCAAACGCTTCATGGGTCATAGCTTTGACGAACCGGGTGTGCAAAAAGATATCAAGAACGTGCCATTTGAGGTCCGCAAAGGCCCGAACAATGGCATTGAGGTCAAGTTCGGCGACAAATGGATCCGCCCGGAGGAAGTTTCGGCCATGATCCTTCAGAAATTGAAAAACGACGCCGAGACTCGTCTTGGTGAGAAGATCACTCAAGCCGTGATCACTGTGCCTGCTTACTTCAATGATTCACAGCGCCAGGCCACCAAAGATGCCGGTCAGATCGCTGGTCTCGAGGTCATGCGTATCATTAACGAACCTACCGCCGCCGCTTTGGCCTACGGCTTCAACAAAAAGAAAGATGAGAAGATAGCTGTGTTCGACTTCGGTGGAGGTACATTTGATATC
Organism: uncultured bacterium; assembly: GCA_903826185.1. Lineage (GTDB taxonomy): Bacteria > Patescibacteriota > Minisyncoccia > Phycocordibacterales > PALSA-1337 > C7867-002. Next base: position 1,542 of record CAIKDL010000032.1, read on the forward strand.
TCTGTGCTCGAAGTTGGCGATGATGTCGTCGAAGTGAAGTCTACTGATGGCGACTCACACTTAGGTGGTCGTGATATCGACG
>CAIKDL010000033.1 GCA_903826185.1 uncultured bacterium
CATGATGCGTGCCAAAAGTTGCGCACCTTTTTGCGCCATCATTTCTTCAAACTTTTCATAGATAGGCCACTCGTCTACGTGGACTTTTTCTTGAGCAATGATCGGACCGTGATCCATGTCGGCATCTATTTGCATGATGGTAACGCCGGTGTCTTTTGCATCATCGAGCATGGCGGATTGCAGTGGGGAAGCACCACGATATTTCGGCAAAAGCGACGGATGAATATTGAGTGTGCCTTGTGCTGGTAGGTCCAGAACAGCTTGAGGGATTATTTTTCCGTAAGAGGCGACGATGAATAGTGGGGTTTTTATTGCCCCAATGGAATCTGGGCTGAGTTTCGCAGGATCGTATACGCGGATATTTCTGGATGTGGCCCATTGCTTGACTGGTGTCGGTGTCATGGTCATTTTGCGACCTTGGGGTTTGTCTGGAGTGGTTATGATTGTGGTCGGGATTAGGCCAGCACGTTCGAGTTCGTCTAGTGCTATGACTGAAAAGCGTGATGACCCGAAGAAGGTGAAGTGTTTCATGATGTTTAGTATGACATGGTGGGCGGTGTGTATGCAATTTTTTGGCACGGCGTTTGCTGTAGGTATGTGTACTTTGGCTACATCGGTACTTTGACCGGATTTCGGTCAAAGTACCGACCCTACCATACCCCTATGGTCACCGATGGTGGCGGAGGTACATACACTTTGACCCCGTCGGCCTTTCGACGGATTTTACGTCCGAATTCCGAATTTTGCACCACCCTATTTCTTCTGCAACTCCGCAATCTCCTCATCAGTCATTTCCCAAACTTCCTTAGCATGATCTATGAAAAGCGTGCCTTCCAGATGATCTGTCTCGTGTTGGAAAACTTGCGCGAGCAAACCACTGGCGCCGCGTTCGATCTTAACACCATTTTCATCATAAGCTTGCAAAGTCACGCGAGCTGAGCGTTTGATCTTGCCATACAACCAACGCACAGAGAGACAGCCTTCCTCAACCTCCATTTTTTCTTTTGAACGGCGAGTGATGACCGGATTTATGAAAATGAGATCTGTCGGGCTTCCAGTGTATGTCTTGTCGGCTTGGGCGAGCAAAGCTCCGGACACCACGAAAATGCGCAAGGACGCGCCGACTTGCGGGGCTGCTATGGCCACGCCGTCTTTTTGGGATACTAAAGCCGCACGCATTTTCAAAATCAGGTCCTTGATTTTCTTGGACGTAATATCAGCCACCGGAACTTCCTTGGCGGTTAGTCTCAAGACCGGATCTTCTTTTTGGACGATTTCAGGCGTGTGTTCGGGCATATGTTTGGGTATGTGCGGGATATTATAGCAGACTTTCTGGATCGATCTTAACGCTTATATGTTGAGGCAATAAACGCAGCTTCTCGACTAACTCTTGTTTTGGCCAATGAGCCGCGCGCATCTTCACCAAACCATGGATGACCGACCGGCCTTTTCCAGACTTGCCGCTTTTTGCCGAAGTGAAAGCTGGGAAGACGTCGAGCTCGTTCGGAGCGATATCCGGTGCGATCAAAGTGCGGATGTTTGCCATTTCTTTTGCGATCAACTCTTTTTTGCCTTCGATGGAGATTTTAATGAGTAATGAGAATGGCGGATATGAGAACTGCTTTCTCTCACTAATCATGCGGCGATAGAAATCACCAAGATTTCCTTTGATACCATAAGCGAAGACTTCTTCCTCGGCGCGCCTGGTTTGGACTATGAATGTGCGTTTGGCTAAGTTGCGCAGACGAATGAGCGCGTACATCATTCTTTCTTGAATACGAAAATCCGGCAATGACAAAAGCGAATCGATGGAAGCTATAGCGATATGCTCAACCGGTTCCGAAAGGTGTAGGAGTGCCATCTCTGTTCCAACGAGGATGCTTCCGGGTTTATCGCGAAATCTTTTCATGGCCGCGTGTATGGCCCGCTCGGTTTTTGTATTATCTGCGTCAACACTGACAATGTCGGCATTAGGGAATTTGGCGCGAATCTCCTCGATCACGCGCTCAGTGCCTATTCCGAGAGCGGTCAATCTCCAGCCGCCACAGTTCACGCATAGCTCATCGGCGCCTCGGCGCGCGCCGCAATTGTGGCACATGAAGAAATTACGTCCGGTATCTTTCGAAGCGTGAAGCACGACCGGCGCGGAACATTCTTTACAGGAGACGATAGTTTCGCAATCGTCGCAGATGATGAGCGAGGATAAACCACGTCGCGCTGTCATTATAAATATATGGCTATTGTCTTCACGGCTTTGACGGATGACTTCTTCCAATCTGTCCGACAGGACTCGAAAGTGTTTTTTGCCGATCTGTGGTTTTATGGGAGTCACACGCATATCGATGAGCTCGTCTTTGGCTGTCGATATGGATTTCCATTTAAATGGAGAACCTTCGGCGATATCATGATTTTCTACTCGATACAAAGTCTCCAACCTAAGTAGGCTGTCCGCGAGATAGACAGTCTGTCCACTTTTTCTGGAGATCTTCTCGAGCGCGTAGCGCATGTCTATGAAAGGATGGTTGTGTGTGATCCATCCGCGACCATTTTCACGTTCGATGATGACGGTGTCTATGTCGGCGCGCGGTAAGCACGCGAATGATCCGGTCGCTATGATCACTACAGGATGTTCCGTCTTAGCAATGGCCTCCCAGGTCTCTAATGCTTTTTTACTCGTAAGCTCACTATGCAATGTGAAGATATAATCTTCGATGCCTTTAGTCAATGCTGCGCTTATATTTTTTATGTCTTCAAAAGTTGGTGCATATATAACCAGCGATTTCTTTCGTGCGAATTCTTGGCGGATGAGGCTGCGCCAGGCGCTCATGCGATCTTCATCGTCACCTTGAATCGCAAATGTTTCGTCGATGTTCGGCGCGCTCGCCGGCGCGCTTGCTGGTGCGCTTGCGCCAGCTGGAGTGCTTGCGCTGGCCGCGCTTATTTTCGAGATGTTGTCGAGGATATTTTTTGAAGTCAGAGTGCGGATGATGCTGCCGATTGTCGTGGCATAATAGTCAGCCAATTCTTTTGCTGCGTTTATGAACGGAGCAGGGAAGAATGAATCGGCTTTGACTTTGCCGAGCTTGCGTATTTGGAAGTCAGCGCTTCGTAAGGCGGTTTTGGCGTCTTCGACAGGTTTTGATTCTATGACAATGGCCGTTACTTCTTTTGATCTAATCGGCACGGATACGACCGCACCCACGGGCATATCCGAAGCCGTGAAATAGGAAAGCGTGTCTATGGCTTTGGTTTTGGTGAGCGGGATGACAGTTATGAGTTTCATAGTTTATTTATAGCGCATTTCGGTAGTTTTTGAGAGGTTGACAGGTCATTAGTGGCGTGCTATTCCTAAATGAGAATTCGTGGCTATGTGCACGATATGCACGAACAAATGAAAGGCATGATATGCAAAAAGCATTGTATGTGGTTGGTGGTGCAGTAGTTACTGGTTTGATTGATTACGTACTCGGCATCGATTTTTCCAGGAATCCTTGGATCTTCCAGATCCTTCACAAGGTAATCTATATGGCCTGGGGGGTCATTCTCTGGAAACGTTTCAAGGAGAAGGACTGAAAAGGCTGAAAAGGCTCGAAGAGGTTGACCGAATTTTGGAATCTGTCGTCGAAGTTGGCGGCAGATTTTTTATTAGGATGGTTGAACGGTTTTATGATTGGGGTGGGAAGCGACAGAGGTATGGCGGGGTCGGTACTTTGACCGAATTCCGGTCAAAGTACCGATGTACGCAAAGTGCATGTACCTCGCGCCCATCACCAGCCAAGCAATCCCGCTCATTTATTTACTATTTGTTAATCCCATCAAAACCTACTACAATACAGCGACCGAAACAGCGACCGAATATGACCACCAAAAACCCTACAAACCCCACATTCCTCATAAAGGGCTTGGCTGGCCGTAAGACCCTGAAAGGCGTCGCGCACATAAATGGCGCCAAAAATGCCGCACTGAAAGCCATGGCGGCGGCGGTTCTATTCAATAAAAAAGTGCGACTGGAGAATGTGCCTCATACAGCCGACATTGACACGATGGCGGCTATTTTGGAAAAACTCGGAGCCAAGATCTCTTGGATTGGTGAACAAAACGGCGAAGCTGAAGTTGTTCGTGACCACATCATGGAGATTGATACGACCACAATGACTGGCACGACCGCAGCAGAAACAGGAACAGAAAAAAATACACATACAGACATCGATCCGACACTAGCAGCTGGCATGCGCGCTTCGGTTGTTTTGACCGGACCGCTTCTGGCACGTTTCGGCAAAGTTTCTTTTCCAGCACCGGGTGGTTGTGTTATCGGCGCTAGGCCGATAGATCTATTCATAGAAGGTTACAAAAAAATGGGCGCCAAGGTGACGCTTGAAGATGGTCTATATAAAATATCCGCACCGAACGGTTTGTCGGGGATGGACGACTTTTTTCACACGATCTCCGTCGGCGGAACGGAAACACTCATGATGGCCGCTGTATTGGCTAAAGGCAAAACCATTCTTAGTAACTGCGCCAAAGAACCGGAAATAGTCAACGTCGCCGAGTGGCTAATCTCTTGTGGAGCTAAAATAAAAGGCGCTGGCACTTCAACGATCGAAATCATCGGCAATGGCAGGAATATCGGAGATGACAAAAAGCTTCTTGAACCGACGAAACACTTTGTGACCATACCGGACCGCATCGAGGCCGGTAGCTTCATTTTGCTCGGTGCATTGTGTGCGAAGGATCTTGTGATAGAAAATTGTGAGCCGAAACATTTGACGGCAGTTCTACATCTTTTGAATGATTCCGGAGTGTTGATCGATACTAAACCGAACGCTGTGCAAATAAAAGGAAACTCCAGAGTAAATTCTTCTTTCAAATCTTTCGACATCCGTACAAAAGAATATCCAGGATTTCCTACGGATCTCCAGGCGCCAGCTGTGACATTTCTGACGCAAGTGACAGGCGAAAGTAATATCCTCGAAACTATCTTTGAAGGCCGCTTCAAATATGTGGAGGATTTGGAAACTCTCGGTGCGAACATTACTGTTTTGAATCCTCGCGAGGTCCGAGTGAAAGGCCCGACGGCATTTGTTCAGTCGGTTGAAAAAGAAGTAGGTGGCGGCGATGCGCCGGCCGATCTGTATGCTCACGACATTCGCGCCGGATTTGCCATCGTCATGGCAGCCCTGACAGCAAAAGGCCAGTTCGTCATTCACAACGCACATCTCATAGACCGCGGTTACGAGAAACTCGAAGAAAGACTGAAGGCGCTTGGCGCGAACATAGAGCGTGTGCTATAGTCGGCCTATACACAAGCTTATGTCCATGTTTTCCCCAAAACTCGGTATCGACCTCGGCACGGCCAACACGCTCGTTTTTGTGCCTGGAAAGGGAATTGTTTTGAATGAACCTTCTGTGGTGGCAGTTTCTGAACCTGAACACAAGGTTTTGGCCGTCGGTAATGAGGCCAAAGAAATGGTCGGACGCACTCCGGATAATATTGTTGCTTACAGACCAATGCGTGACGGCGTGATTGCTGACTATCGCATCACCGAAGCCATGCTCCGATATTTCATCGACAAAGCTCTTGGTCGTTTCAGTATTTTCAAACCTGATGTGATGGTCTCTGTGCCAGCCAGCGTGACTTCCACGGAAAGGCGTGCGGTCATCGAAGCGGCTATTCGTGCCGGCGCAAAAAATGCTTATGTCGTCAAAGAGCCGATCCTCGCCGCTATCGGTGCCGGAATTCCTATTCACGAGGCTCGTGGACACATGGTTGTCGACATCGGTGGCGGCACGACCGACGTTGCGGTGATCTCACTCGGCGGTATCGTGGCTTGTACTTCTGTCAAAGTCGCTGGAAATAAGATCGACGCCGCTATCGCTGATTATGTTAAAAAAGTTTTCAATCTGGCCATCGGAGATCATATGGCCGAGATCATTAAAATAAATATCGGCTCGGCTATTCCGCTAGACCAGGAGCTTGTCATGACCGTGAAGGGCCGCGATTTTATTTCCGGTTTACCTCGTTCGACCGAGATCAAAACCAACGAGATCGTCAAGGCGATTTCAAAGGAGTTGCGCGATATGGTTAAAGCCATTAAGGATGTCCTTCAAGAGACACCTCCGGAATTGGCGGCTGATATCATCGATCAGGGTATTATCATGACCGGCGGCTCTTCTTTACTTCGCAATCTTCCGGAACTTGTTTTTCGTCGCACTGGCGTGAAGGCGGCACTTGCCGATGATCCATTACTTTGCGTCGTGAAGGGAACAGGCTTGGCGCTTGACCATTTGGATGTGTATAAGAAGACGATCATAAGTAAGAGGTAGGGAATATATTTGGATTTGACATACCAACTTTATCTAGTAGTGTATACAAAGAAAGGACACTTGTTTTATGGACAAAAAAATATTGCGTCGTATTGCGGTTTTGCGCAAGCGAAATTTTGCAATTATTCGCCGACAAAAGAAAGAAACAGAACAGTTGCGTCGTAAACATGCCAAAGATTTTCGTGATCTAAACCGAGAGTGTGAAGCGATTTGGGGTAACGCGCTCGATCATGAAAAATCTGATAAAAACGTGGATTTGGAGCGGTTAGCTCATCTTCTCGATTTTGTTCCCCCGGGGAGACGCCCAAAACTCCAATAAGTTCTTAACCCTCAGTAAGCAGAAGTGCTAATCTGGGGATTTTTTTTAATAAAAACACCCACGGCTCGCGTTCGCAAGTCGTGGGGTTTGGTTCAAATCAGTACACTCGTTCGATCTCGACGAAGAATCCATTCGTGACGCCCATGATCCAGGGGAAGTCCGGGCAATAATTCGCCATGGTTTTCCTGGTGTTCCTGTAGACATTCATCTTGACGCAGGAGTTCGAGTC
>CAIKDL010000034.1 GCA_903826185.1 uncultured bacterium
GGAAACATTTTTAAAATCAATTTGAAAGCTCTCTCCTGACAAAATAAGAGGACAAGAAGCCTCAACAATCTCACTTGGTGTTAACAGAAGATCTATAATTCCCTTCATGTCGACAAGGTTGAGAACGAAGATTAATAAAACCCAATGAATATCCCCATGAAAAATACTAAAAAAGGTTTTATTATTCCGCTAGTGATTGCCATCATTGCGATCTTGGTTGTTGGTGCGATTGTATATTTGAAAATGAGATTTAGTGGCACTACAAACAATGTAGCACCAGCTACTCATCTGGCGGAAGCTCGTACAGGCCTCTATTACAACAACCGAATAGCTTCGGTCGCTTCAACTTCTAAAGTCTCAGTTGTCGAAGGTTCTCTTCCTTCTGGGTTAACCATCAATTACGCGGACACTCAGACCCCATGTTTGCCGCCTACTACTGGCGGTCCAGTGAATTGCCCGACAGATAGCGGTTTCTGGATTACTGGCAAAACAAATGTCGCTGGAATATATCATTTCAGTGTTCAGGTTGACAGTTCTTTCGTTCAGAGTTTTTCACTTTCTGTTGTAGACGCTCCGATGCCTGTCAATCCGACAACACCAGATGTCTCTGGCCCAGCCGGATCGAATCAAGTGGTGCCTCCGGGTCAGAATCCCACCGACGTCAATGCGCCAATACCGATGATCTCCTCAATCTCTCCATCTTCCGGTCCTGTCGGCACGGTAGTCGAAATCGATGGCATCAATCTTTCCGGGCTTGAAGGGGACCTGATGGTCACTTTCGAACGCATGGATGGTAAAAAGATTACATTGACCGATACTTTCGGTGACTATGCCAAAACCGGAGACAAACAGATCAAAGTGACAGTGAAAGAGCCGTGTCAAAAAGGTGAGACTGTCTATGGTAGCTACTCAGGTATCCCAGCTAAATGTGATTACGTCCAACTTGCGCCAGGCATTTACAGAGTTTATGCAACTCCTTGGGGCAAGTCTAGTAACGTTATGAATTTCACCATTACCAATTAATAACCATTCATTATCAAAAACATGCAAACAACAATCACAACAAAGAAGAATACGGATCCTATAGATTTCGACGCGGTCCGTCTGATACTTGCTTCGCCTGACAAGATTCTTGAATGGTCATATGGTGAGATCACTAAGCCAGAGACGATCAACTATCGTACTCAACGTTCCGAAAAGAGCGGTCTCTTCGACGAGCGCATCTTCGGACCAGATCATGACTATGAATGTTATTGTGGTAAATACCGCGGTATTCGCTATAAAGGTATCGTCTGTGAAAAATGTGGAGTTGAGATCACTCGTTCTATAGTTCGCCGCGACCGCATGGGTCACATAGAACTTGCTACACCAGTTTCTCATATCTGGTTCTTGCGCAGCGTTCCTTCACGCATCGGTTTGATCCTTGGAATGTCCACAAGTGACCTTGAAAAAGTTGTCTACTTCGCTGGATATATAGTCAGTAAGGTCCATGATTCAGAAAAGGATAAATTCATGAAAGATCTCGATACTGAGTATAAGAGCAAGGTTAAGACTGCTCAAGATGATAAGACAAAAGAGGCGCTCAAGGAACTTTTCCTTACAGCACGTACCGAGATAGAAGCTATAACTCCAGGTTTTGTGATGGATGAAGCCACGTATCACAAGTACGCCATGAAGTATGGTTCCATCTTCGAAGCTACTATCGGTGCCGAAGCTATATTTGATCTATTAAAAAAGATAGATCTCGCCAAGCTGAAAATCGAGCTTGAGAAAGCTTTGATCGACGCTGGTTCTGCTGATCGCGAGAAGCTACATAAGAGGCTTTCACTGGTCAAGCAGATGCTTAAATCCAAGGTTCGTCCTGAATGGATGTTCCTTACTCGTATCCCGGTTATTCCTCCAGGGCTTCGCCCAATGGTCGCCCTAGAAGGTGGACGTTACGCTACTTCGGACGTTAACGATCTCTACCGTCGTGTCATCAACCGCAACAATCGTCTTTTGAAATTGAAAGAGATCAATGCTCCTGAGGTCATTTTGCGCAATGAAAAGCGTATCCTTCAGGAAGCCGTCGATGCTCTCATAGACAACTCCATTCGTCACTCATCTTCAGCTGGAGCTGCTGCCATTGCCGCACAGAAGCGCGCCTTGAAGTCGCTTTCAGACAGCTTGAAGTCCAAGCGCGGTCTCTTCCGTCAGAACTTGCTCGGTAAGCGCGTGGACTACTCTGGTCGTTCTGTTATCGTCGTTGGTCCTGAGCTCAAGCTCGATGAATGTGGTTTGCCGAAGCACATGGCTCGCGAATTGTTCCGTCCATTCGTGATCTCCGGTTTGCTCAAGAGGGAATTGGCTTACAACATCCGCGGTGCTAACCGTCTCATCGATGATGGTGCCAAGGAAGTCTGGGAAATTCTCGAAGAAGTCATCAAGGGTAAATACGTGCTCTTGAACCGCGCGCCAACATTGCACCGTCTTGGTATCCAGGCTTTTCGACCGATCCTTATTGAAGGTAATGCCATCCAAGTTCACCCTCTAGTTTGTACAGCTTTCAACGCCGACTTCGATGGAGACCAAATGGCTGTCCACGTGCCACTTTCTGACGAAGCACAACTCGAAGCCAAGGAAATTATGGCCGCTGATAAGAACATCTTGAAA
>CAIKDL010000035.1 GCA_903826185.1 uncultured bacterium
CCTCCCCGAAGCGTATCGCCGCCACGCCACGTCTTTCATCGCTTTTTCTAGCCAAGGCATCCACCATACGCCCTTATATTTCCCATTAGGAAATCTAAGAACCGCTTGTTACTTACCTACATTACTTACTTTACAAAGTCACGTCATAACCAAATTCATCCACCGCTGGGCGAAGTCGGTTTTAACGGACTTACTAACTTGAAGTATGAAGTTTTCAATGTCCCGTCGTTCTGAAAAGAAAAACCGCTTCATTGAGCGGCTACAGGTCACGCCGAAATCGCTTCGGTATGGCTATGGCCGCAAGTTATAGCGATAATTCATAATAATCATTCCGTGCGCATAAGTATACTTGTAGGCAAAAAAATGTCAAGCGTTTTAGAGGCTCGGCCAAACTGTGGATAAGATGGGGGTAAGTTCATGAGCAAAATAAAAAACTCGTCCATCATTTCTAATGAACGAGCTGGGAAACGAACAAATAAAGTCGGGGTTAATTTGATAGTTTGGCCACAATATCCGTAGGCCAAGGATACACTCCCGCTTTGATGGCCTCCAAAATATACTTGGCCGGCTGTTCCGCGCCTTCAATGTCAGATTCATCAAGGGATGATCTGAGCCAAGGAAGTTCAGTTGATGGAAGCAGCATGAAGCGGCCGATGAGGTAGAGATCCTTCGAAGACAGTGTCTTCAAATCCACTGCCCCGACAAGGTCAATCAACCATTTACGCAAACCCCGGGCCTTTGACACTCGACTGGTCCAGCACCAATCGTAGTCAGTAAATTTGGCGGTGATAAAGACCGCATCAAGGATCAGCAAATGTATCGGCTGATATTCTGGTATGCGATCCATATCCAGATTACTGGTTTCATCGAGTTCGACGATGAATTGAGCCAACCCATCTTCTTTCTCGATGAGCCTCGAGTATTGGATGATCTGCTGAGCATCATCAAACAAGTTTATTGCGTGCATACTCGGGTTTTGCAATTGCACCTCGCCAACGATAAGGTGCTCAGGCAATTTAACCATGCCGTCATAGACTTTGGTCGCCAAATACCAGAGCACATAATCAAGCGCCGCCTGTTTTTTGCTCACAGTGATAACCTCTTTCTTTTAATATGTAATTATTCTGTACACAACTGAATCTAGAGATATCATATTTTTGCTTATTAGTCAACGTGCCGGCAAAAATCCATTAGAAAAAGCGACCCATCTCTGAGCCGCTTTTTCTTCAAAATTTCCGTAGAAGACTACTCCTTGTTCAAGACATGAGAAGCTGTCTTCTCTATCATCCTGGCGGCGACATCCTTGCCACCAAGTCCGAAGGCCAAACCGAGGGCGAGGGCGAGACCGGCGAAGAGAGCTGTCAGGATCATTTGGATCAAGACGGCAGCAACACCGAGCTGTACCAATGCGGCTAAAATAGCAAAGATCCAGATAGACCACTTCGTGACGCGGCCCAAAAGCTCTGCTGACTGTGAGTGAGCAGCCTTTGCGCTGGCAACGACAATCTTCTGCATGGCAGAGGCGACGATGGCAGCGACCATAAGCACCAAGACGGCGATGATGACGTTTGGTAGGTAGCTTGTGATCTGGCTCAGGAAGCTATTGACTGTATCGAGGCCGAGCAACTTCAAAGAGGCCATCAGAAACACGACGATGATAAACCACTTAACCAAAGCACCAACAAAGGCACCTGAATTGAGGTTATAACCAGCGCGCTTGACGACTTCTTCCATGCCTGCACCCTTGAGGGCTGTATCTACCTTAAGAGCACGGAACAAGCTTTCGATGAGCTTCTCTATAAGAGCAGCCAAGACCCAACCAATCGCGAATACGATGAGGGCTATGACCAGTACTGGCACGAGCTGAATAACACCATGCCAAACATCATTAAGTATGAGGGTAAATGCATCACCCCAATTTGAGATCAACGGAATCGATATCATATATTTATGTGAACTTTAATGCTAATAATTAACGCTAATAATGGAGTAATTATACCACGTTAAGCTTGTCGATGAGAGTGACATGTGGATAGTCCAAAATGTCACGTACTAGGCGGTCGTGAATACCTAGACGATATTCAAAATCCTGAGTATCGAAAGCAGAATAAGATATTTCCTTACCGATCTCAGCCTCGATGTTCTTTATTATGGATTCTATCTTGGAGAGGTTTAGTTCCTCGCCAACGACTAGCAGGTCCACTCGCGAATCCCAATTTTGAATGAAAACACCAGCTGCCACCAAATACTTGATCCTTCCAGCAGAGGCGAAGCATTTTGTGAGCGATTCGTCGGCTTGGATACTAGCGACAGTTAACAAAGTCTTGAGCGGATTTAGATATGGGAATTTTTCGTTCAATATATAACCATCACCTTTGAGTTTCTTTGCCACAACAGACTTTCCATGTTTAACCTGGATCTCTTTTGTAATCTTGCGCCTTCGGATGAGATCGGCTTTCATGAGCGTGTTCAGTTCCCTCTTCACTGTGCTCGTCGAACACTTACTTCTGACAGCAACTTCCCTTGAGAAGAATGGGATACCTTGATTGAAAAGAAAAAGGCGGATAATTCTGACTTTAGCTTCGCTACCGAACAGTGCAGTAAGTGTGTCCATGGTGGTATGTGATGATGAGTAGAATTTTTATTAATAAGTATTGGCTTTGTTATGGGGTGCATTTTAACAGAAAGACCCCAAATATGCATCAGACTCATCATAACCGCCCAGGCTTGCGCCGTAGCCATTTTTATGTAATCATCTTAGCCAAGGCCCAAAGACAGAAGGCGCGCCAGCCGTAATGCAAAACTGCGTTATGACCGGCAATAAGACCTTCCGAGGTATACACCGAATCTCTGGCCTTTTATAAAGGTCGAAAATAACAACATCAAATGAGGGCGAGATTCGTCTCGCACCTTTTATTTGAAATTACAAAAACACAATGGCACGTACAAAAACACAAAAGAAAGAGATCATCGAAAAGCTCTCGAAGATCATGGGTGACGCAAAGTCGCTCGTCTTCGTCAATTTCCATGGTCTCAAAGTGCTAGATGCCACAGCAATGCGCCGCGCCATGAAAAAGGACGGTGTTAGCTATTTCGTCGCAAAGAAGTCTTTGACCGAAATCGCCTTGGCTGGCAAGAAGTATTCAGGAACTATGCCTCAGCTTATCGGAGAATCCGGTATCGCTTACAGCACAGACTTGATAGCTCCCGCTCGCAACGTCTACGAATTTCAAAAGAAATTCAAGGACCAGGTCAATATCGTCGGTGGAGTCTTCGATGGTGCTTACATGGATAAGAATGGCATGATCGCCATTGCCTCCATTCCATCTCTCGACACCCTGCGCGGCATGTTCGTCAATGTCATCAATTCTCCTATTCAAGGATTTGTCATGGCACTTGATCAGATAGCAAAGAAGAAAAATTAACAATTAATTAATAAAAACATGGAACCTACAAATGTTGAGATCCCTGCAAAGTTCAAGACTCTCGTCGAATCGATCGAGAAGATGTCAGTATTAGACTTAAATGAGCTCGTAAAGTTGCTCGAGAAGAAATTTGGTGTCTCGGCCGCAGCCGTCGCTGTCGCCGCCGCTCCTGCCGCTGGCGCCGCCGCTGGTGAGGAAAAGACTGTCTTCGCCGTTCACTTGGCTGCAGTTGGTGAACAAAAGATCGCCGTCATCAAGGTCGTCAAGGAAGTCTTGGCCCTTGGTCTCAAGGAAGCTAAGGACCTCGTCGATGGAGCTCCTGCCCTTCTCAAGGATGGCATGAAGAAAGAAGAGGCTGATGCCTTCAAGAAGCAGATCGAAGCTGCTGGAGGTAAGGTCGAGTTGAAATAATAAACACTAATCGCAAGTCACGCTCAAGCGCGTAAAAAAGAAATACCCCCGCAAGGGGTTTTCTTTTTGTATCGAAGAATGCCAATAAAAAAAGCGCCTCACTGGAAATGGGCGCTAGTGGTCAGGCCTGCTTCGGAGCAGGCTTGGTCCTACGACTGCCTCGATTCGTACGCCCAGCAAGTTGGCTGGCCTAGCCGATTGCTTAGGCACGGTCGAAACAGTTTGGCAGATAGGTTATCCCCATTTACGCCACCTCCTGATAACCAGACTGGGCGCAAGGTGTTCAATGTACCCACCCGACCTACACATCCTGTCGGGAAGCATAACCACTTGTTAGAAGTTACCATTTACACTTTAAAAGTCAACGAAGAGCCCAAAATGATCAAATAAATATTTTGAATATGGCCACCAACGCTATCAAGGTCCATACAATGTTCAGTACTCCGGGCTGGTAATCCTTTTGATGGAATGAGACGAGCACGATGCCAAGCGCTCCGGTGCCATTCAATATCTGATACCAAAGGCTGGTGGCGGTGATCACAGAAAAACTTACCAAGAAATAAGCGAGTAGGATAGCGACCATTCCATACCATCCATATATCTCGAGAAGTTTTGTTTTCATGGGAATATTATAACACCGCTTTTTCCAACATCTCCAATGTCGGTTCGATAAGTACTGGTTTAGCCATCTCTATAATGTCAGGATCTTTCAATCCATTACCTGTACAGACTATTACGATCTTTTTTCCCTTAACATTAAGCTTTTTCTCTTTTATCTCTTTCATAAGCCCAGCCAATCCGGCAGCCGATGCTGGCTCGACCCAAATGCCATCAAGTGCCAATCGTCTCTGTGCGGCAAGGATTTCTTTGTCATCAACCGCGATTATCTTGCCACCATGTTTTCGGACGACCTCCAAAGCCTGCTTACCTCTAGCTGGATTACCTATACGAATGGCCGTGGCAATAGTATCTGGCTTCTCGACAATTTTTCCAATGACAAGCGGCGCTGCACCGGAAGCCTGTACTCCCAAAAATTCCGGCACACCGGTTTTCTTCAAACCATCATACTGCGCAAATCCCATAGCATATGCATTTATGTTTCCAGCATTACCAACCGGAATACAGAGTAAATCTGGTGCTTTCCCCAATTGGTCCACGATTTCGAATGCGGCAGTCTTCTGGCCTTCCAGACGATACGGATTTATGGAATTCACCAAAGCAATGGGGTGCTTCTTAGTTATCTCTACGACGAGTTTCAACGCATCATCAAACGAGCCTTTTATTTGTATCACCTTGGCGCCATATACAACCGAGGCCACAAGCTTACCTCGAGCTACTTTGCCATCTGGTATGAGAACGATTGCTTTCATGCCGGCGCGCGTCGCGTATGCAGCGGCAGACGCAGCTGTATTTCCTGTAGAAGCACAGATAACAGTTTTTGCTCCAGCACCCAAAGCTTCGCTGACGGCTGCGACCATTCCCCCATCCTTGAAAGAACCGGTTGGATTCAGCCCTTCATATTTAACATATAGATCAAAACCTCCACCAAGTTCTTCGGCTATGTGCGGTATTGGAATGAGCGGCGTCTCACCCTCACCAAGACTGATAGTCTTTGTATGCGCAGGAAGATTGAGTAGCGATCTATATTTTTCCAGAATTCCTGATGATTTCATGAAAACAAATCAATTACCTCGGGGCAGAGCCCACGAGGTATGTC
>CAIKDL010000036.1 GCA_903826185.1 uncultured bacterium
TAATGATAAATCGATGTAAGGATTATACGCTCAAAAGCTACACTGTCAAAATCTCCGCGCCACTCTTGGTAATAACGATAGTGTGCTCGAAGTGTGCTGATGGGCGACCATCGGCAGTGCGAAAAGTATAACCGTCGCGTTCGAAGATTATTTTCTTGGTACCAAGGTTAAACATCGGCTCTATAGCTAGAACCATCCCAGGTTTCATAATGGCGCCCTTCTTGGCTGATCCATAGTTTGGTACATACGGATCTTCGTGGACTTCATAACCAACTCCGTGACCGGATAGATCCTCGACCACGCCATAGCCATGAGCCAAAGCGACTCTTTCCACGGCTTCACCGATAGCTCCAATGCGCTTACCAGCCTTTGCGGCTTTTATCCCGGCCATTAGAGCTTCTTTTGTGACCTGTAATAGCTTGGCGCATTCTTCAGAGATCTGACCGACAGCTACAGTAACTGCGGAATCCGTTATCAGACCTTTATGGATGAGACCGAGATCCATGCTCACTATATCGCCTTCTTTCAAAATCTTTTCATTGCCATTTCTATCTTTTTCGTTAGGAATGCCGTGCACCACTTCGTCATTTATGGAAACACAAAGAGCTGCGGGATATGGTCGAGGAGCACCTTTTGGTTGATAGTTCAAAAAGGCAGCTTTGTCTGGACCTTTTTCGCTGTCGCTTTTTCCTTCGGCGATTAGCTTGCGCGCTGCATTTTCTAACTCAATGACTGGCAAACCGGGTTTAACCATCTTGGCCAATTCGCGCAAAATAAAAGCGTGCCTTTTACCGCCTTCGCGAAGTATGGCTATATCTTCTTTTGTCTTAATCGTGATCATGGTTCGTCGCGGCCAAATGGCCGAATGTGGCCGTTCCCCCCCAACCTTACACCAAACCCATTTGCTTCACAATATCTGCATGGATCTCTTCGGGTGTGCGCTCACCATTTACCTCCAAAAAGTGATACCTGGGATTATCGCGATAATGATCTATGGTTGGTGCAACATCGGTCTCATACCAATCCAACCTCTTCTTAATATCATCGGCATTGTCATCTAGGCGTTTGCGGGCCAACAATCTCCTCATGGATTCTTCCGGACTTATCTTGATATCTATGATAACTGGCTTCTCAAAGGCATAAAAATCAAATATGGAATCGAGAACTCCGGCCTCATGAGGCTTTCTCGGTGTACCATCGAAGATGACATGGTCGCTGCCATTATATTTTTCCGTTAAGACATCAACCCACATTCTCACAGCCAAAAACTCCGGCTGAAGCTTGCCGGAAAGATAATACTCGTTAGATTTTTTCGCCGTGTAACTTGAACCTTTTATGAACTTGCGGAATTCCTGACCAGAATATATGTATAAAGTGTCTCGGCTAGGATCTAGCTCCTTCATTTTCTTCATGAGGAGGTCAGCTTGAGTACCCTTGCCAGAACCGGAACGTCCAATAAACACCAAAGCTTGAGGTTTTAACATGATGGGGATATTGTAGCATGAGTAATGAGTATGTGTCTCTCAAACAAAAAGACCCATCGATTAGACTGGGTCTGTTCGATGGATCGACTAACCTGGAGCCTACTTGGTAGAGCAGACCCGACACAACCAGCCTTGCGCGCGGCTCTTGAAA
>CAIKDL010000037.1 GCA_903826185.1 uncultured bacterium
CTTCTCTGGTACCAATAGCTGTAAAAGATAGATGGGTCAAAGGGCTATCTGGTATAACATTGACCAATGTAAAAATCAGCGTATTCCAAAATGGTGTCAAACAAAATGTTTCCGTCGGGGCTCGCACACCAAAAGGTAAAATCCTTTTCACACACCTAGGACTTAGCGGTCCGATGATACTAAATATGAGTAAAGACATTGGCGAACTCCTCAAATACGGCGAAGTTACTCTCTCACTCGATTTGTTGCCAACACTCGACTACGCCAAGCTCAATCTCAAACTCCAAGAGATTTTCAAGGAAAATGATAAGAAGAAGTTTAAAAATTCTCTTGGCGAGCTTGTGCCTGCAGCTATGGTGAGCGTGATAGTGGAGCTTTCTGACATCAATCCAGAAATCAATTGTAATAGTGTCAGTCGTGACGAGCGCATAAGGTTGATGACTCTGCTCAAAGCTATTCCAGTACGTGTCGACAAGCTCCTTGGTGCAGACAAAGCCATTGTCTCAAGCGGTGGAGTCATCCTCGATGAGGTTGATTTCCGCACCATGCGCTCACGCTTATTTACAAACCTCTACTTGGTCGGCGACATTTTGAACATAGACCGACCATCCGGTGGATTCAGTCTACAGATTTGCTGGACTACTGGTTATGTAGCTGGAACACATGCAGCTGAAATCGACGCCAAATAATAGCCGATTCAGAAATAAATCTTCGTCATTTTCTTTTTTTGGTGATCTCGGCTTTCCTTATAGACAATACCTGACACTTTTTCGCACACTCTTCGGCACGAACATGGTCGCCAGATTTTTCAGCCAGTCGCAAGTCTTGCATGGCTTGGAACAGATCAACATTGATCATATCCTCCTCGAAATTCAAAAGAAGCTCCTTTATGTGGCGCTGCCAATTCGCTTCATCAGATCCAAAATATTCCTCAGCCTCGAACATGAGGTCGCTCTTTATGGATTCGGCGCGCCCCGATCTTTCTTCATAGGAATCACCGGCGATCTTTTTCAGCTGGCTACGATATTCAGCGGCTGGTTCGATGAGATTGGGCTGATCATTGGCGGCTCTTTCCATCACGAAGATAATGCCGAAAAGCTGGCGCTCTGCACGATCAATCCTCATGGTTATTTCGCTACTAGTATGCGAAATCGGCACGCCTGAAGTGTGCTTCGAGGCATTGTATGAAGCGGAATTTACGCCGGAACTCGTACTAGAACCCGCAGCTGTCTTATTAGATTCCAATTCTTTCTCTTTCAACCTTTTGGTTATGACTTTGAGGTCCTGCCAGATGGAATCAGTTTGTATGTTGGCCTTATCAGATATCATCTTCACAAAGTGAGACTGATCAGAAGAACTCTCGATCCTAGCCAATAGAGGAAATACGCGCTCTTGCAGGGCTTTGGCTCGCTTTCTGTCATCAGACACTTCACGCACAACATTATTCAGTTCGAACTCTACTACTTGGGTGGCAGTACGCAGAACATTCTTCCATTTTTCAATGTCTTCTTTCACCAGATCAGCCGGGTCTTTTCCGCCGACGATATCAGCGATCTTCACATCCATGCCGAGCGAGAGCGCTATACCGGAAGCGCGCAAAGCGGCTTTACGACCAGCGGAATCAGAATCAAAAGCTATGATGACATTTGGTGAAAGCCTACGAACCAGGCCAAGATTACTGACTATGCCCTGCTCATTTATAGCTTCATCACCAAGAGCAGTACCAGAAGCAGCTACAGTGTTTTTTATGCCAGCTTGATGCGACATGACCAGATCCATCTGACCTTCCACAAATATGGAATAACCTATACGACGGATCTCGGTCTTGGCTTTATCGAGGCCGTATAGGACCATAGACTTATCGTAAAGAGGTGTGTCTGGACTGTTCAGATATTTAGCCGATTTGCCGTCATCTTTCAAGATGCGTCCAGAAAAAGCGATAACCCGTCCACTGGAATCAGTTATCGGGAACATGATGCGGCCGCGAAATCGGTCATAGAAATCAGGGCCATCTTCTTTCTTCTTCACCAAGCCGACTTTTTCCATCATGGCATCGCTCCAGCCTTTACCTTTGAGATATGTCGCCAGATTGCGCCATCCTTCAGGAGCCCAACCAATACGGAAATCTTTGCGCGAAGCATCCGAGATCCCGCGACTCTTCACATATTCTTGGGCTTCTTTGGATTTAGCATATTGATCTTCGAAATATTTCGTAGCCAGTTCCATCAACTGGAATTGACGGTCACGCTCACTATCGGCTTTAGTGTCATAGACCAGAGGTACACCGGCGCGCTCGGCCAAAATCTTCAGAGCACCACGAAAGTCGAGACCTTCGAACTGTTCAACAAAAGAAAAAATATCCCCTTTCGCGTTGCAACCGAAACAATAATATCCTCCTCGATCCGGCGAGACGAAAAATGACGGTGATTTCTCATTATGAAATGGACACTTGGCCTTGTAGGATTTCCCAGCTTTGTCCAGCTTCACATAAGAGCCGATAACCACGTCTATCGGCAGGCGCTCTTTAATCTGTTCGACAGTCGTACGATTCATGGGGCTATTATAACCCAATGAACCGTTATTATGCTTATTTCACTGCTATTGTGTTTTAATTAAATCTGTGGTACCGTTTTGAATAGAAAAAGGAGAACATAGCTTATGTGTTTACATAGTAAATATCCCACGCCGGCCAAACCGGCCACAGGGGCAACGCCGCCACCAGTCACACAACCAGTACCAAACCCAGCGGCCGATCCAACCGATACACTCTTAGCTGCCAAGATCGCGGCCGAATCACAGCTGTTCCGGCATGGCACAGGCGGTATCCCACGCAGGAATCGCGGTGGGCATACGCCCCTTCCATCATCCAATGACTGATTGAACAACTCAAGGATGATGTGGTTTGTACGGTTTTGCAAAACATCTCCACGAACGATGGCTCAGCCAAAGTTCCAGAGATGTTTTTTATTTGAGGCCACGGCGGGAATC
>CAIKDL010000038.1 GCA_903826185.1 uncultured bacterium
AATTGGCCTGTATCGTGGTAAGAACTACCCAGCAACACCTTGGGCAAACTCGGCGAGGCGGCCACCAACGCTGTCATTCCTAGGAACGAGGCCGGAACCATGAACCGAGCATATGTAGACCAAGCCATGCCACGCTCGGCCAAATCGGCGGAGTTCGCCATACGGTAGAAGGCCGGAAGATACCATGTCGTGAGGAGCGACTCATATGCGGACATCAGGGATGCAGCTATACCATAGCCTGCTGCATACATGCCCAGTTGAGCGAGCCCGAAGCGATTGGCTAGCAGGAATCGATAACCTTGCATATGCAACCATTGCATTAATACCGCTAGACCAAGCGGCCAGCAGAACGAGACTATTGTGGACCATTGAACGCTAGTGATTCGTATGGGGCCGACACGCAAACCGACATCGCCGCGGAAAAGGACAAAATATGCAATTAGTGCAAACAATGTCTGGCCGATTAGGGTGCCAGTCATCCAGCGCTCTGCGCTGGGATGACCAGTGTGGTTTAGAAATATCGAGAGGCAGAGACACGTCGTTAACGTGCCAAGCGTTAGCAAAGTGAAGGCGAGTGTACGTTGTATCATGTTGAGCGCAAGAACCAACGTGGTTGAAATCGTGTTAAAGACTAGCGAACCGCACACTAAGACCAGCATCCACTGAAGTCGCGCCAATCCCAAGTCAAGCCCTAGATGGTATGCGGTGACAAGCACACCAGCTGCAATCGAAGCCACGGCGATCAAATACCCAACGTACAGTCCAAGGTAACTTTTAAATCGGTTCTCGTCGATCCATGCATGCATGCGCCTGTTGAGGAACATACCAACAGGGTTGATTAGGAAAAGTGCGAATAAATTGGTAGTCGTTATGATTAACGCCGATTTTCCCATCTCCTCTGGTGTGAGCAAGTTAGTCATGATCTTCACACTCGCGAACATTATCGCGAACTGAAAAAGCCGCCCGATCAAGGTGATCAGCATGGGCACATCCTCATACCCGGCTCCGTAGTGACCGCTTGAATATTTGCATAAGTTTGTTAAGCAGGCGTAGCCATAGAGTTGCTCGTGTCAGTGCATATATCAGCGTGCGATGAATCAAGTAACGACGTATCACCCTTCTGCGCCAAACTTGCGTCCCATCACTTCCCATTTGCCACCAATTTCCCAGGTAGCGATATCTATACTGCGCTACTAACGGCGAATATCGGCTTATAACGCCAGAGCGATAAATATAACGTAGCAACTGTAATCGGTGTCCAACATTTTCGGTAGAACTGTCATTTTGACCGTGGATTCGATATCGCATCAATGGTTTCGCCACCCATAGAATCGAGCCGCGCTCCAGAATCTTAAGAATGAATGAGACGTCAGAGTATTTCCCGCCTTCTTGTGGGTCTAAAGAAAGCCCTTTGATTGCTCTGCGACGGTACATGTAGCCAGGAAATGGCGCAGGACCTTTGGATGACAACGAAAAATACTCCCGGAGCAGGTCTTCGGGATCCTTGATCTGCCGATCTCTACGCCCAGGCGGAAGAAAGCGCTCCTTGGTCACCTTATTACCACGCAGAATGAAAGCATCACAGCAGACGGCTACTAGCGATGGGTCCCGATCTAAGTGCTTCCTTAACACCGAAACATATTCACTCGAAAGAATATCGTCGTCGTGAAACATAACCAGTAGGTCGGCGCTAGCTTCATCAATTATCGCCCTAAAGTGTTCAAATTGATTAAGCGTGGGTCTTCGTCGAATACAACGAATTTGAGGAAACTGCTCTTTCAACATTAGCGAGACTACATCGCTTTCAGAATTGTCTGACACAATAATCTCGGAATCATTTTCTGTCTGAAAAATTACAGATCTTAGTGCCTCTCGAAGATAGAGTGGCCGGTCTCGAGACAAAATGTAAATCTGTAGACTGTTGGTTTCCCTCATAGGGGCACTCCCTTGGTGCCTGAGGTGAATCAAGCATTAATATTGATATATATAACACATTCAAGGCTGTCGTTTTTCAATAAACTTCCATGCCATGGCTCGGAAGAGTTCCGGGTTTGGGATTGTTTGGCTTGGATTAGCGGAGTCGGCCCTGAACAAGTCGCAGAAGTAGGTATGACAACAATTTAAGGGAACTTTCGGCATATCTGGTACACCAGAAAGGAAGGGGAGACCCCCGTATTTCTGGTGTACGAATGAAGCCAAAGCCGAGGCGGACGACGAAGGATCAGCCGGTGATCGGGTGGGAATTGGACC
>CAIKDL010000039.1 GCA_903826185.1 uncultured bacterium
ATGGTATGACTTACGCCAGTGCTGGCGTCGATTATGACGCATTGGATGCGTTCAAACGGATGGCGCAATTGGCTGGCATGGAAACCGACGAGACCTTGAAACGTCTCGGTTTCTCGGTTGTGCCATGGTCCAGAGGCGAGAGCGCTTCTCTCATCGAGACACCGTGGGGTTATATCGCCACGGTTTTGGAAGGTCTCGGTACCAGGAACTTGGTTGCCGATGCCATGTACAAGTTGGCTATCGATCTGGGGTCGCCAATCCCGAAGTCGTATTACGACCATGTCGGTATTGGTAATGCAGCCACTGCCTTCAACGACTTGGCCACTTCCGGTGCGCGAGCCATCAACTACAACCAGTATGTTGCTTTTGGTGACTCGAATTTACCGAGCACAGACTCTCGTTTGCAAGATCTGGTTGCTGGAACCAAGAAGGCGTGCATCTTGGCGCGATGCCCATGGGTCGGCGGGGAAACGCCAACACTCAAAGGCATCATCGTTCCAGGAACAGTGGACCTTGCTGGTGTGGCCGTTGGGATCATTAATCCCAAGAGTCGGCTTATCAATCCGGCGAATATCCGGCACGGTGACTCGATTGTGCTTATCGGGAGTTCTGGTGTTCACGACAATGGTCTTACGCTGGCGCGCAAGATTTCCGAAAAGTTGCCGCAGGGCTATCTCACGAAGCTCAGTGACGGCCGGACTTACGGCGAAACCCTGCTCGATCCGACGCATATCTATATTGGGCTCGTCGAGGATTGTCTCGACTTAGGTGTCGACGCTCACTCCGCGGTGAATATCACCGGCCACGGATTGCGTAAGCTCATGCGGGCGAATGGGTTGTTCGCTTACGTCGTCGATCGTCTGCCGAAACGGCAACCGATCTTCAGCTTTCTTCAGAAGCAAGGCCCGATCGATGACAAGGAAGCCTTTGGTACATTCAATATGGGCGCCGGTTTCGCTCTCTATGTACCAGAAAACGATGTCGACAAGGTTATCAAGGCGGCCGAAAAGCTTGGCTTTGAAGCCATACACGCCGGCCACATCGAGGCGAGCGCCGAGAAGCAAGTCATCATCCGTCCGCCGGGCCTGAAGTACAAAGCCGACACACTGAACGTTCGTTGAAGTTTGAGTCATGTCCGCGCGATTGCCCCCAGGGTCGCGCGGACTTTTTTATCCACGCAGGCGGCGCGGTCGTCATTTTTTTATGTTAAAATAAGGACACAATCGTACCAGCGCAGACCGTGTTGCGCATTTATATTATGTTCGTAGAAGACACCCAGCTCTATAAATTCATCTCTGACTCCGGCCTTGTGGCTAAAGGAGATCTTGAAGACGCCCAAAAAGAATCGGAGACTTCCGGTAGGCGCCTTGGTGACATCTTGGTATCAGCTGGAAAGATAACCGCAGACAATCTCCGTCGCATGAATGCCTACGTCATAGGCATTCCATTCGTCGAACTGAAATCTGAGAAGATTCCATTAGACATACTTTCTCTGATTCCAGAGCCGATCGCTCGCGGACACAATATTGTCGCTTTCAAGAAGACTGATGCCGGCCTCGAAGTGGCCATGTTGGATGTGAACGACTTGTCAGCCATCGATTTCATTAAGAAAAAAGTAAATGTGAAAATTTTACCTCGTCTCACAGATACCAATTCCATACGCGAGGTGCTGGTTCAGTATCAGAAAAGCCTGAAAGCCGAGTTTGGCGATATTTTGCAAAAAGATACAGCGGCACTCAAAGCTGCTTCAGTCGATAGTTTGAAAGGCGACGGTGATGTCTCAATTGAAGATCTGAAGAAAGTCGCCGAGGATCTACCGGTCGTGCGCATCGTGGAGACCTTGGTCAAACATGCCGCCATTCAAGGTGCTTCCGATATACATATAGAGCCGATGGAGGATCAAGTGCTAGTCAGATATCGTATCGATGGCATGTTGCACGATGCTATGGTCTTGCCGAAAGAGGCTGGTCCATCTGTTTCTGCACGCATAAAAGTTTTGGCTAGCCTGAAGCTCGATGAAAAGCGTTTGCCTCAAGATGGTCGCTTCAAGCTCGACATAAATGGCGAGAAAGTAGCTTTTCGTGTTTCGGTTTTACCGACATATTATGGTGAAAAGATCGTCATGCGCTTGCTTCGTGAGAGCATCACCGGTTTCACATTGGAGTCTCTGCATTTTCATGGAGAAGCTTTGGAATGTATTCATCGCGCACTCAGTGTTACGACCGGTATGATCCTTACAACTGGTCCAACTGGCTCTGGTAAGACAACCTCTCTCTACACAATGCTCGATATCTTGAATACTCCGCACGTCAATATTTCCACAATCGAAGATCCTATCGAGTATCAGTTGGCTCGTGTGAATCAGACGCAGGTACGTCCGGAAATCGGCTTCTCATTTGCTCAAGGCATACGAACTCTGGTTCGCCAGGATCCAGATATCATAATGGTCGGCGAGATCCGTGATAATGAAACGGCCGCCCTAGCAGTGAATGCGGCTTTGACTGGCCACTTGGTCCTTTCTACTCTACATACGAATTCTGCCGCGGGTGCCATCCCACGTTTACTCGATATGAAAGTCGAGCCATTTCTTCTGGTTTCCACTCTCGATGTTGTTATCGGACAGCGCCTAGTCAGGAGGCTTACCGATTCCAAAGAAGCTTATAAGCTCTCTAGTGACCAGCTCGCACAACTCATGAAAGCTGTGGACATGAGTCGCGTGCTCGAGGTTTTGAAAAAAGAAAATATTGTTAAGCCGGAAGATACTTGGAAGACGATATCTTTCTACAAGGCCGCGGCGGCTGGTGAAGGCGCTGGCGTGAGTACTGATGGTTTCAAGGGTCGTATCGGTATCCATGAAGTCTTGAAAATGACGCCAAGCATCAAAGATCTAGTTATGAAAAACTCAACATCAGGAGTCATAGAAGCCCAGGCCAAGAAAGAGGGAATGTTGACCATGCTCGAGGACGGCATATTCAAATGTGTACTCGGTCTGACAACCATAGAAGAAGTTTTTCGTGTGATCTCGGAATAAAATGTCCAAATTCATCTTCAAAGCCAAGAAGCCAAGCGGGGAGATGTTCACTGCGGAAAAAGAAGCCGCAGACCGCTACGAGTTGTATCATATCCTTCGCGAAAGCGGATCCGAAGTTATCTCTGTGAAAGAAAAACGCGGATCTGGTTTCGGAGGCAGTCTTTCGAAGATGAATGTCGCCATACCTTTTTTGAGTGGCAGAGTGAAGATGATAGAAAAGATAAATATGGCCAGGAATATGGGCTCGATGTTGGAAGCCGGGTTGCCACTTTCGCGAGCTCTCGCTGTTATCATAAAACAATCCAAAAACGCCACCCTGAAAAAGGTCATGACGGACGTCGATGCTGATATCGACAGCGGCCAGACTTTTGCTAGTGCGCTCGCCAAACACCCGAAAATCTTTTCTTCACTTTTCATATCGATGGTGCATTCCGGTGAACAAGGTGGCAACCTGGCAGAATCATTGAAGACTTTGTCTACACAGATGGACAGCACTTACGCGCTCGAGCGCCGCATTCGTGGAGCTCTTATGTATCCATCGGTCATATTGGGAGTAATGATCATTGTCGGTATCTTGATGTTCATGTTCGTGGTACCAACTCTCATGAAGACTTTCTTGGATCTGAATGTGGCTTTGCCGCCAACGACCCAATTCCTTTTGCTTGTGAGCGACACTCTTCGTGATCACGGCCTTTTGACGCTTGTGGTTTTGGCGATCATCGGCGGCTCTATATATATGTGGTCGAAACGTCCTTCAGGAAAGTCTTTTCTAGATGCGCTTGTCCTGAAGATCCCAGTTGTTGGTCCCTTGGTTCAGGAGGTCGATGCCGCCAGAACGGCTCGTACATTGTCGTCACTTATGCATTCTGGTGTTGGAATAGTCGAATCGTTAGAGATAACTGCCTCGGTCGTACAAAATGTTCATTTCAGGACAGTCTTAGCTAAGGCTCGTGACGCCATCAGCAAAGGCGGTCAGATGTCGAAAGTCTTCGCGGCTAATTCCAAGATATATCCGATATTTTTGGCGGAAATGTTGAATGTTGGTGAAGAAACCGGTCGAGTCATGGAAATGCTCGCTGGCGTCGCTCATTTCTATGAAGAAGATGTTGAACAAAAGACTAAGGACATGTCGACAGTCATCGAGCCTTTCCTCATCGTCGTCATCGGTGCCGCCGTGGCTTTCTTCGCCATCTCCATGATCTCGCCGATGTATTCACTGGTGAGTGTGGTTTAGGATTTTCATATGACAAATAATCAAAATGGCTTTTCCCTCATCGAAGTCGTTGTCGGCTCGGCGCTTTTCCTTGTGGTAGCCATGGCTGGTTATGGAGCTTTCACAAGTTTGTTTCAAGTGGCACAAGCAAACCAGACTAAGCTTTTGGCTATTTCACTCGCCGATGAGCAGTTGGAGATTATTCGTGGCATGTCTTACGCCAGTGTTGGCCTTTCTGATGGTATTCCGCACGGGACTTTGTTAGCAACACAGGACATCACGCGCGGAAATATCGTATTCACGGTGACTTTGGATATAAGAAGCGCGAATTTTGTGCCACCACTAGCTGTTGGCGGCAAGCTTGTAGAAGTAAGTGTTTCATGCGCTTCTTGTAAGAATTTCACATCAGTGGCTCTGACTGGTCAGTTCATGCCGGCGAGTATATAAGATAAATTCATGACATCTCTCACGAAATACAAAATACCAAACGGACGCAGAACCACAAGTAGAGGTATGACTCTGGTTGAAACTGTGATCGCGCTTTCTATCTTTCTTGTGATCATGGCAGCGGTTACAACTTTTGAGATTAATATTTTTTCATATCAACATTCGATATCAGGTTCATTCAATGCCTCGCAAAGCGCGCAGACTATTCTGAAGATAATGACCAAAGAGCTGCGTAACATGGCACTGCCGAACAATGGATCATATCCGCTTGTGACTGCCGGGACCAGCACGATCGTTTTTTCTTCAGACGTGAATAATGATGGCACATTGGATCAGGTTGCTTATGCTTTGGTTGGAAATTCTCTCTATAAATATGATTCAGTCGCCGGTGCCACGACGATCATTGCTACAAACGTGGTGAACGATGCTTCACTGCCGCTGTTTCAGTATTTCGATGGAAATTATGATGGCTCGACAGGATCTTCCGGACAGCCGCTTGCACAGCCGGTGAACTTGGCGGTAGTGCGCTCTACCAGAGTTTCGCTTCAGTTTGCCGCTGACTCAAGTGGCTCCATGACACCAATTTCATATTCGTCGTTTGTACAGCTCCGAAACCTCAAAACAAATATATGAAGATAAGACCATCACGAAAATATATGCGCGCCGCCAACAAAGGCGATATTCTCATAAGTGTTCTTGTCTTCGCCGCAATCGCTGTGACGGTAACTATCGGGCTGGTCAATTGGGGAGCAGCTTTGCTTATCGGCGCACGCGTGGCTGTACAGCGTGAACAAGCTTTTCAGATCGCTGAGGCTGGCATCAACTATTATCAGTCGCATTTGGCGCAGTTACCTGGGGACTATCAAGATGGTACCAGTCATGCTGGACCGTATAATCACAATTTTGCTGACAAGAATGGAAATGTCATTGGCACTTACACATTGACCATAACACCTCCGTCAGTTGGCTCGACGAATGTTGGCATAGTCTCAAAGGGAACAGTCCCAACCAATCCGGCCATACCAGATGGCTCGACCGTCTCTCGATCTATTCAAGCCACCTTAGTCAACCCTTCTTTTGCACAGTACGCCATCGTGTCCAATGAAAGTCTGAGTTTCCCTGTAGGCACAAACGTCTATGGTCCAATCATGTCCAATGGGCCAATCCATTTTGCTGGAGTCGCCAGCAATATAATTTCCAGTGCGATCTCCGTAGATGGTGCGGGGACTTTCAATGCCGGAACTTTGGCCCCAGTTTCTCCGATAGATTTCAATGCACTTGGCACTGGATTCGTGCAGCTTCAGACGATAGCTAGTAGTAGAGGCTCCAGTTACCAGAAGTCGCAATATGATTATGGCTCCGGAGAGCCTGGGCCGGCACTTGGATATCATGTAGTCCTGAATACTAACGGCACTTTCGCTCTATATATAGTCACAGCGCTCGTGCAGGCCGACAGTGGATGTTCCGACTCATCTGCTGGTTGGGGAACTTGGAGCATCAAGTCTCAAAAACTCGTCGGTACTTACCCGACCCCGACACAAGGTCTGCTTTTCTTCGAAGATGATGTCTGGGTTGACGGCTCCGTGAATGGTTCGCGCCTAACTATTGCCGCCACGAATATCACCGTGAATTCCAATCTTCTCTACACGAATTATGATGGTACGGATGCTATTGGTCTCATCGCGCAGAATAATATAAATATCGGCTTGGTCAGTGCCGATACATTACACATCGACGGCGCCCTCATGGCCGAGAATGGTCGTATTGGCAGATTTTATTATTCTTCGAGTTGTCGTGTCAGTGGAATGGACTATTATGACCGGTCAACACTTACTTTGAATGGGATGATCGCTACCAACGGCCACTACGGATTCACTTTTTCTGATGGCACCGGCTATCAAACGCGAAACATGTCTTATGATGTGAATTTGGTTGGTAATCCGCCGCCGTATTTTCCAACGATTGGTGGATCGAGTGGCGCTGGCGGAGGATATAGGGTGGCATCTTGGAAGGAGGTGCGCTAGCTTGACATAGCAGTAACTTTATTTAAGTCTGAATATAGAAGTGCGGTATGTCACGGCGACTGCCGACTTGAAACCGGTATGCCCGAAAAACGGGAATACCAATACATAAAGGGAAGGAAATGCTCATGAATACTGAGAATGTCCGACCGATAACTGAAGGCCAGAAGAGGGAGTTGCAAATAGTCATGACGAAGGCGTGGTGGAAGATCGTCGATCAGATGGGTTTCGACACCGCGAAGGCTTTGATGGAAAAGCCTGGCGAGATGGTTCAATCATTGGGTAAGACTTTTTTGCCAAACCCTGTCATTGATTGTGATAGCCGGCCTTATGCCCTGGATAGATACAATCGTTGGGTTCGTTTGCCGGATGAACGGCAATTCCCTCAGCGGGTTAATGGCCTATGGATGTGGAATCCGAGCAGTATCGCTATTATTCCTCTCCCAGAGAAGGAATTCCAAGATTACTATTACAGCAAGTCAGAGATTGGCGAACTGATCAAAGGTAAGAGAGTGTTTGGATCGAAAGTCATCGACTTGCTCGAGGATAACCCATATCTGGTTCCGGAATATTGGTTTGGGAAAACGATCTACTTCATCGGTGATGTGTTCTCGTCTGGCGAGGAGCATGTCGAGTGCATTTCTCCAAGTAAAGATACTAGAGATCCACTGTACCGGCAGCACTCTTCTATTTATCGAGGCTTGTATGCTAGTAATCGCCAGTTTCTAGCTGTTACCGCCTGAGGGGTCACAAAGGCTCCTGAACTCATGGTCCCCACGCGAATGTGGGGACCTTTTTGTTATGCTACAATTATCCGGTAACCATTATCATCTCCCAAAATCGATCATGCCTCACACATCTCACAAGAAACTCATCGTTGGTAACTGGAAAATGAATCCAGCAACTTCAGCTGAAGCCAAGAAGTTGGCACGCAAATTCAAACGTGCAGCTGTTACGTTGGAGCATACAGAAGTGGTTATTTGTCCGCCGCTACCATTCATTACGATTTGCTCATCTCGCAAAAAGGTTTCCCATTTTCACATGGGAGCTCAGGTGGCGTCCACTCAAGAGGAAAGCGGCCCTCACACTGGTGAGGTCGGCGCGCATATGCTTCGAGATATTGGGGTCGAATATGTCATCGTGGGCCATTCTGAGCAGCGCAAGCGCGGAGATACGGATCTCTTAGTTGCGGCGCGTTTGAAAGCAGTGCTTGGACAGGGAATGACGCCGATTTTGTGCGTAGGCGAGGCCACTCGCGACGAAAGCGGTGCTTATCTAGAGGCGCTCAAAAATCAGATTAAAGCCAGCTGCGGAGATCTTCTGAAGAGTTCTGCTAAGTCTATTATTGTGGCTTATGAGCCGATCTGGGCCATCGGCGCAGCCGAGGCCATGAAGGCCGAGGATGTCTATGAGACTTCGCTTTTCATTAAAAAAGTTTTTGCTGATCTCTACGGAGCGGACATGGGTCTCAAAGTTACTGTACTCTACGGCGGTTCAGTGACATTTCGCAACGCTCCGGACATTATAGCTATTGGCAAAGTCGACGGCCTTTTGGTTGGTCGTGAGAGTGTCAATGTTCCCGGGTTCGTGGAATTGCTGAAGGCGGTTGACTTGGTGGGTTAATGCTATACTTAGCTCAAGTTAATCTAATTTTTTAATCATGAAAACTCTCTCCGATATTGAATACCTGAAAGATGTCCGCGTGTTGGTCCGCGTCGATTTCAATGTGCCAATCGCCAAAGGCAAAGTAGTCAATGACTATCGCATCCGTATGGCCTTGCCGACGATAAACTTTTTGCGCGAAAAAGGCGCCACAGTCGTGCTTATGAGCCATTTGGAAGTGGCAG
>CAIKDL010000040.1 GCA_903826185.1 uncultured bacterium
ACAAAACTACGGCTACAGCGACAACGGTAGGTTCGCGGCGGCTTCGAATGCGGCGGCGGCGCGGGCTTCCATCTTTGTCTTGATCGATCTGTAGATATCCGCACGTTGATTTTCAGACAGTTCAGCGGACTCAGCAAAAGCCCTTTGACACTCCGTGACGATATTCTCCACGTCTTGCGGATTGTCTCCAGAAGCTTCATGCTTGCGCCGGACCCAAGTCAAATATCTCTCATCAAGCCGTTCTTTTTCAGACATGTGGCAATCCTCCTTATTTTTCTTTCGTTAGGATAGCACGAATAATCTTGAGTGCAATCGAGACATCCCCTTTCTTCGTCCATCTTCCAAATGAAAATCTGACGGATGTTTTACTGTCTGCGCCAACCGCCTTCAAAACATAGGATTCGTCGAGATCGCGTAAACATGAACTCTTAGTCGAACAAGCGATACCGGCAGCATCGAGTTGCATAACGAAAAATTCGTTATCTATATTAGGGATAGATATGTTCAAGATGTACGGCGAAGCAGCTAAAGCAACGGCGTCGCTCTGACCTAGCGCGCCATTTATAACAATATCGGATCGTATATCTTGGAGGCCAGCGACAAATATATCTTTCAGCTTTGAAATGCGAGCCGACTCTTGTTCACGTTCTGCCAAGACTAACTCAGCAGCTTTGGCGAAACCTATGATTGCTGGCAAATTTTCTGTACCAGACCTAAAACCTCCCTCTTGGCCGCCACCAAACATGATCGGTTCGATCAAAGCCTTGATTTTTCTCCTCATATAAAGAGCTCCGATACCTCGCGGTCCATAGAGCTTACCAGCGTCCAAAGTCATCAGGTCGACACCGAGTTGCTCGACATTCAAACCTAAGAAAAGACCGGCTTGTGCGGCGTCTGTATGGAATAATGGGTATATACTTGCAGAGTTTGGGCCAGCAAATTTTGCGCGCGCTTGACGAATAATCTTAGTAATCTCTCGAATCGGCTGAATGGTTCCGAGCTCGTTGTTTACTGTCATTATCGAGACTAAGACTGTATTCGATTTGATAGATTTTTTGAGCTCAGCAAGATCGACTACACCATTTTTATCGACTGGCATCCTTGTCACTTCACATCCACGCTTTTGCAAAAACCGCGCAGTTTCCACAACAGAAGAATGTTCTATCGCGGAGATAATTATATGTGGATGAATCTTTTTATCTGACAATTTGGAAGCCAGAAATGCGTTCACGACTCCTTGTAGTGCGATATTATTGGCTTCGGTACCACCAGAAGTAAAGACCATCTCATCCGCTTGCGCACCGATGAAAGTAGCCGCACCCTTTCGTGCTTCATCCAAAGCTTTCTTGGCTGCGACACCTTCTTTATACCAAGAAGATGGATTAGCATAAGCACTACCGGAAAATTCAGCAACTACGCGCGAAACACGCGGATCAATCGGCGTCAAAGATGCGTAGTCGAGATAGATACGGTTATTAGACATATGAACGTTATACACTGTTCATTATAATCTGTAAACGAGTATAATAGTAACCATAACAATCACATGAATATACTCACCAACATCTCATCGAACCCTCTCATGCTCGGCTTCATCGTTCTTTGTGTCGCGGTGCTGGCGCTTATCGGACTTATCATCTGGATGTATGTGAAGCTCAATCGTTTCCTGATCGGCTTTGATTCCAAGAATATCGGAGACTCTCTGACTTACGTATCTGGCAATCTCAAAGATCTACAAGCCTTCCGCAAAGAGCTCGAGGTGTATCTAACCATGGTGGAAAATCGCCTGAAGAAAAGCGTGCAATCCGTGAATACTGTGCGATTCAATCCATTCAAGGGTCAAGGCGGTGGTGGTAACCAAAGTTTCTCCACAGCATTTCTAAATGAAGGTGGCGATGGTGTGGTTATTTCCAGTCTTTACTCACGCGACCATGTCAGTGTCTTTTCCAAGCCAATCAAAAATCTTCAATCTGAATACGAATTGACCGAAGAAGAAAGAGAGGCGGTAAAAGGCAACAACACCATTAAATAAAAAAGACGCCACACACCGAAGTATGGTCGTCTCGATTTTCACGCGATTGCGTTTCGCATCCTCACGCGTCTCCTCAATGTGGAGAAAGCTGGATGCAGTGCACCACTTTGATCTCCACGATATTGAAGATCTTCCCTTTGAATCGTCGGGAACGGCGGCGCAAATCATCACAGACAAGGGAAACGGCCGTGCAACTCTGATGATGTTCGGCGCCTTTGGAATATACCTCGACACAAATCGGCTCGTCCTGAAGCGCTAGTCCTCCACCTTTACGGATGATGGGTTTTCCGCTCAGCCAATCGAGGCCGTCATGCGACAATCTTTTCAGTAATTCGGCGATAACTGCCGCCTCTTCTTCTCCGGAACCCGCGTGTACGACTATCTTATACGTCACTGTTCTTCTCCTAGGTTATGTGTTGAGATCGTGTACGAATACAGACCGTTAGTTTAGGTGGTAACTGCCACTGACTCAGGAACAACTCAGGCGCCACAGTAGCACCTATTTTATTCCTTGTCAAATAGCTTAATAGCTGCTACACTGGCTACTTCAATATATCCTGCCACAGGAAGCAAATATATGAACCGCCAAACCACAAACTGCCATGCCTACCAAGATCCCCAAAACAGCTCAAAAGACCGTCAGACCGCCCATTGTCGTGGTTATGGGTCATATTGACCATGGTAAGTCTACCCTGCTCGACTATATCCGTGAGACCAATGTTTGTGCCAAAGAAGCCGGTGGCATAACTCAACACGTCAGCGCCTACCAAGTAGACCACGTCTCATCCGACGGAAAGAGACATCCGATTACATTTCTAGACACTCCTGGTCACGAGGCTTTTTGTTCCATTCGCACACGCGGCGCTCAAGCTGCAGATATTGCCATATTGGTCGTCTCCGCTGAAGATGGTGTGAAGCCACAAACTCTGGATGCACTCAAGGCCATCAAAGCGCAGAAGATTCCTTATATCGTTGCCATCAATAAGATAGACAAACCGAACGCCAACATCGATCGCACAAAAACCAGTTTAGGAGAAAATGAGATCTACGTAGAAGGTTGGGGTGGCGACATACCATGTGTGGCGATTTCCGCCCTCAAAGGTGACGGCGTACCAGAGCTTCTAGACATGGTCATACTAATGGCAGAGATGTCCGATCTAACAACCTGTCCAGAAAAAATGGCCGAGGGCATCGTCGTGGAATCGGAACTTGATACTCGAACAGGTGTTCACGCTACCCTGCTCATAAAAGATGGCACACTCAATACCGGAACTTACGTCGTAGCAGGATCGGCTTTTGCACCAGTCCGCTTCATTGAAAATTTTCTTGGTAAAAAAATAGAAACTGCAACAGCATCCATGCCAGCTTTTATCGTCGGTTGGAATGAAGTCGTACCGTGTGGCTTACCATTTCAAACAGTCAACACAAAAAAGGAAGCCGAGAAGATCGCCGAGGAATATCGCTCCAACAACAAAACCTGTGCCAAGATAAAAGATGAGGATGATTCGAGTATCGTAGTCTTGCCGATTATCATCAAAGCCGACACCAATGGCAGTCTGGAAGGGGTCCGCCACGAAATAGCCAAAATAAAGCACGACAAAGTCCGTTTGAAGATAGTTTCCGAAGGAATCGGCGAGATAAATGAAAACGACGTCAAGTCGGCCATAAGCGATCCGAAGATACAGCTCATCGGATTCCATGTCATGCCTGATTCTAAGGCCGCGGCGATAATAGAAAGATCTGCTATCCCATTGTCAGTCTTGCATTTCGATATCATATACAAGCTCTCAGAATTCCTACAAGAAAGCCTGACCGCTTTGGTGCCCAAGGAATACATCGAGGAAGTCACTGGTCGTGCCAAGGTCCTGGCCCTATTCTCCAAAGAAAAAGACCGTCAGGTCATCGGCGGTAAGGTCGAGACTGGCGCGCTTAATTCTGGTAATGACGTGCGCATCATGAGACGCAATGAAGAGATTGGCCGCGGCAAAATCCGCGAGCTTCAGTCCAAAAAGTTGCGTGTTAGCGAAGTTGTCGAGGGATTTGAGTTTGGTACCATGATCGAGGCTAAGATAGAGATCGCTGTCGGCGATCGCGTGGAATCC
>CAIKDL010000041.1 GCA_903826185.1 uncultured bacterium
CGAGCGCATGCTTATCGGCAAAGAAGTCGAGAAACTAGAGAAGATGTTCTTCGGCATAGTTTCATCCAAGAAGCTTCCAGATGCCATGTTCGTCATCGATCCTCGCCGTGAACACAATGCCGTGAAGGAAGCACAGGATATGAAGGTTCCAGTCATCGCTCTCTCGAACTCTGACTGCGATATTTCAGATATAGAATTCCCAATAGTCGGTAATGACGGCTCCAGACAGAGCATTAAATTCTTCGTTGAAGAGATTGCTAAGTCTTATCAGGCTGGTAAGAAGCTTGCTAAGCCAGCTGACGCATCTTCCAAAGTCTCAGACGCACCGAAGGTTTAAGTAGGACCGCTCGGTTCCATTTACTTTATTATTCGCTCTTTTAATTAATCAAATAAAAATATGTCCGTCACCATCACCACAGAACAAGTCAAAGCTCTCCGCGACCAAACCGGAGTGTCTGTTATGCAATGCAAGAAAGCCCTAGAAGAAGCTGGTGGCGATGCGGAAAAGGCCATAGTTATCCTTCGCAAGAAGAGCGGTGAAATATCCGCTAAGAAGGGCGACCGCACATTCAAGGCTGGAGCGATTCAAGCTTACATACATTCCAATGGCACGGTTGGTACGATCGTAGAACTCAACTGCGAGTCAGACTTTGTATCCAACAACGACGAGTTCAAGACTTTGGCTCGTGATATCGCTATGCATGTCACTGCCACTAATCCGAAGTTCATCACCGCCGCCGAAGTCACAGAGGCTGACAAGAAGACCGCGCGCGAGGTATTCATGAAGGAGGTAGAAGGCAAGCCGGAAGCTATGAAGGAAAAGATCCTGCAAGGCAAACTCGATACGTATTTCGCGGAGATGGTTTTGGTCAATCAGCCTTTCATAAAGAACCCGGATATGACTATCCAGAACCTCATCGATGCTGCTGTGCAAAAGTTCGGCGAAAAGATGGCCGTTGGTCGCTTCCAGAGATTCAAGATTTTGGAGCGTTAGTTTTGGGCTATACTGTATGTGCGCGGCATTCCGCGTGTTATGTACACAACTATCACAATCTTCTACGTCTCTATCCTCGGTATTGCCGCGCTGATATTTCTTAAGCGTCGCGAAGTTTTGACTGGACGTGCCAGTTTCGTTTCTAAACTAGGTGAAGGTAGTGATCATATCTTTGCTGCGTTTTTCAGAGGTATGCGTCGTGGCATTTCTTATATAAATAAGCATACTTTCATCGCTCTCGCTCAATGGATCGCTTTTCATATTTTGGTGCATGTGCGCAAGCTGTATGTTGAAGTCAAACATCTTTGGCTTCAAAATGTTCATACAAGGAAAGTTCTCGACATGGTTCGTGGTAAGGGTGAGGTTAAGAAGCATGGGGTCTCGTTTTATTTGAGGAGGATATCTGGTGAGGAGAAAGAGAAGAAGTAAAGCGTGGTATGTCGTGGCGCGTGGTATGCCATGGCACGGCGCGCCAAGCTGGCTTTTTTGTGCGTTTTAGGTTATATTTTTAGCGCGCTTTAGATTTGCCGCCTTAGCTGTTTTGGTAGTAATGCAATGTTAGTGCCGCCTTAGCTCAGTTGGTAGAGCAACGCTTTTGTAAAGCGAAGGTCC
>CAIKDL010000042.1 GCA_903826185.1 uncultured bacterium
CTAATTCTACTTTGTCACATTAGCTGAGCCTCTAACTTGCTGAGTTGTCTGGAATATGCGAAATCGATACTCGCTTGGCGTTGCCGATGCCTGACCTCCATTTGCCTGAACACCTCTTCTATATCCGCATCCCGGCGTGGTAGGAAACTGGCAAGTAACGTAGCAACATCGGGACAACTCAGCAAAGGATGATTCTCTTTCTGTTCAAGCCGCGTCTCCAGCATAAAGAGCATCGACATCATCACCAATGACATATGATGATGCCATGATTGCCAGCCGCGAATCTGGTACTGATCCATACCGGCAGTACCTTTAGCGTCTTGAAAGGCACGCTCTACGAAATATCGTTGGCCCTGCATGAAGGCCAGCCGCTCTGCGGAAATGTCATCCGGTGCGTTGGAGAGGCTGTACTTGATGGTATCTCTGGATTCGACCTCGCGACGGACGACCAAAGACCAATAACGTGCGCTTGTTTCCTCCTTGTTCCAGACCCAGACCCGCTGGACAAGGATATCAACCAGAAGCATTCCCTTGGTGGTATTGCGTGTGGTGATGCGTTGCCAGGCTTCTTCCGGCTGAGCTGCAGCCCACGCGTCCACCTGGGCCGCTTTGACATTTGTAACATGTCGCGAAGGTGTTCGCCCCTTGGCTGATTTCCGCTCCGGGATGTACGGCGCTGGGTCTTCCAGATAAATGAGCTGGTCTTTGTGAACATCGGCGACAAATTGTTCACCATCATCGTCAAGAGTGCTCAGAAAATGCGGTTCCTTGCCATAGCCACCGTCAATCCCCACCCAGGAGAAACGGATTCCGAGGCTACGGAGATGTCGGACACTATCAATCGCAAGCTGGGACTTGCTTTTGAAAACAACATCATCCGGTATTTGTGCTTTGCTACAGCGTTTCCGGTCATCGGTCCACTCTTTGGGGACATACAGCCGCCCATCAATAAGAGCTGCCGAAGAGCCACGTACAAGAGAGGAAAAAACGCCAACCTGGCAATTTTCGATTTTACCGAGAGAACCGCACCATTGGCGTGCTACGGCAACAGATTTCTTTCCGGCTTTGGAAAAACTGGTTTCATCAATGATCAGGCCGGTGTCGTGACTGCCGCCCAACAGGCGGTCAGCGTCCGTTGCCACTTGATCCATAACGGGCCTTGAATCCCAAGGAGAGTGGGTGACAAAATGCTGCAAAGACTGATAATCCGAATCAGGAACCACTTCTGTCATCCGTTCTATGTTCTTGCGTATCGATTGAACAAGTCCACTCAAATAGTGAATAGCTTGCGTAGCAACAGATTTTGTTTTGGTTGTGAAAAAATGTGAATAACGTTCGTGAAAAGAAACAAAAGACGCTGCCAGCGAATGCAAAGGGCGTTGAACATCGTTAATACTCCTTTCAAATACGGTATCTGCGCTACTACGGGCTGAGTTTCATCGGAGCCCAGAATTGATTATAATCGCAGACTGATTAATAACACATAATAGCAATAATATCAATGTATTACATTTGTTTCAAATGTGACAAAGTAGAACTAATGCAGCCTTCAAATATGACAAGCAATGCGTCTGGGGTGTCTGTGAGTACTGCTAATGTCATGGGTAATAATATTTCTGAAAAGACTTGGACTGTAACCAAAAGGATCGAAGTGCGCCGAGAAGAGGATGTGATGACTCCCGCAGGAAGTTATAAAGCAATGAAAACAATTGCCACAACAGTAACTTCTACTGCTTCAGGTGCAAAAAAACAGTTTATAAATACCTATTGGTATGGGAAAGATATTGGCCTAATAAAGCGAATCTTTACAAATAGTCAGGGCGAGACAACTACGACA
>CAIKDL010000043.1 GCA_903826185.1 uncultured bacterium
CACTTGTATCCAGTTTCCACCTTTACGACTTCATCAGAGGCAATTTGGGTCGAATAACCCTTGAGCAGATTCCTGAACTCCTGTTCGTCTCCGGAAACAAGTATTTGCTTCGGAATACCAGAACGAGCCTCATCTTCCGGATAGCCATTCGAATAGACACCGAAAAGAAACTCTGCTGTTTTGCCTTTTCCTACGAAAAAACTAGCTGATGTTGACATGATCTAACCTCTTGTTGATTGTGAATTTACATAGAACAAAATATGCTACCTCTTTTGAAAGTAGCATATTATTGCTGATGTGTCAAATTTTATGAGATTTTAATACTCCCTCATCGCGACTTGCGCGTCTATTTTCTTCAAGAGGTCCAAAACCACAGAGACGACGATCAAAAGCGAGGTACCACCGACGGCGACGGATTGATCCCCTGTTGGAGAAAGTCCTTGTATGAGCAATGGCAGTATGGCGATGACACCCAAGAATACAGCACCAACCAGTGTGATGCGAGTGACGATGTTGCCGAGATGGTCACGAGTGTGCTCACCAGGACGTACACCTGGGATGAAAGCACCTGAACGCTGTAGATTCTCTGAGATCATTTGAGGATCGAAAGTAACGGCTGTATAGAAGTAAGTGAAAAGGACGATCAAAATGAAATAGATGACGCCATGGAACCATGGATTCAGGAGAAGACCGGCCAAAATACCAGAATAGCTAGCAATAAGCGGATGACTAACCAGTTTGGACAAAGTCGTGAATATGACCTGAGGGATGAGTAAAATCGAGAGTGCGAAGATTATCGGGATAACGCCTGACTGATTCAAGCGCAAAGGTATATAGGTCGAGGCACCGCCATAGACCTTGTTGCCACGAACTTGCTTGGCATAAGTCACCGGAACTGAACGCTCGGCTTCGGTTATATACACAACACCAGCCACAGCAACAACTGCGACGATGAGGATGGCAATATAGAAAGGAAGATCTCCTGTACCACCTGATGCAAACTTTGTGTATGTCTGAGCAATGGAAGTCGGCAAACGCGAGACTATACCAGCGAAGATGATGAGGGAAACACCGTTACCGATGCCGAATTCTGAGATAAGCTCACCGATCCACATAAGGAGCATAGAGCCAGCCGAGACCACAATGACGTTAACGGCCATCTGGATGAAGGTCATCTGAGGTAAGATACCCTGCGACTGCAAAAGTATGATGAAACCAATGGCTTGAAGGATGGCCAAAGGAGGAGTTATCCAACGGGAATATTTAGAAAGTTTGAGACGGCCAGCTTCTCCTTCGTCATGCATGAGAGCCTTCCATTTCGGAAGGATCATGGTCAAAAGCTGAATGATGATAGAGGAAGTGATGAATGGTCCAACACCGATCATGACTATGGAAAGATTCGACAAACCACCACCGGAAAAGATATTCAAAAAGCCGAACAATTGGCTGGATGAAAGGAGTCTGGCCAAACTTATAGAATCAACACCCGGTATTGGGATAGCCGCTAACAAACGAAAACCTATCAAAGCCAAAATAGTGAAGGTCAGTCTCTTGCGTAGAGTCTGATCCTTAAAAACTGTTATGAATTTTAAGAGGAATTCGTTCATTGATTTTTAATGAAATTATTTCTTAACCTTTGGGGCTGCTTCGGCC
The DNA here is from genome assembly GCA_903826185.1 of uncultured bacterium. Classification (GTDB taxonomy): domain Bacteria; phylum Patescibacteriota; class Minisyncoccia; order Phycocordibacterales; family PALSA-1337; genus C7867-002. The sequence goes on from CAIKDL010000043.1 coordinate 1,654, forward strand.
TTCGGAGCCTTCTCTGCTTTTGGCGCTTTTTCGGTCTTTGGTGCTTTTTCTTTCTTGTCGGCCTTCTTCTCTTTTTTGGCAACTACCGGCTTAACAGCCTTTGGCACAATGACGGTCTTGTCTATAGGACCAGGATTCTTAATCATGGCTGGCTTGGCAGCATTGGCAACAGTACCACCAACCTTCTCTATCTTCACTTTTGCCGAATCAGAAATAAAACAACCTGTGACGATGACTTTCTTGGTAATCTCGCCGTCTCCCAAAATCTTCACTTGTGGGACCTTGCCTGAACGAGTCTTGATAGCAAACTTCTCGACGAGGATGGTCGGGGTGACGCTATCACCTGCATTGAAAAGCTCTTCGATAAGACCAACGTTTATGACGGCCGGCTTAGTCTGAATGGACTTGTGCTGGTTCACACCACGACCACGCAGCTTAGGCAATTGCTTTATGATGTCGCGCCATTCTGGACGGCGCTTGTTACCAGCGCGAGCTGACTGACCCTTGCCTCCACGACCGGATGTCTTACCACGCTTACCA